>JAFGIX010000056.1 GCA_016929395.1 Candidatus Zymogenus saltonus | reverse complement strand
CGGCGGCGGTCTCGAGAAATCACAACGTTGTTTTTGCATCCCATCTCGTCGGAGGGCTCTTGATAGATGAGCCTTGCCGATTGTGGGGAATCACGGCGGTTGCTTTTTAAATCTGACTAATTAACGGGATAGGATGAGGTTAGGGTAGGCGTTTGAACACATAGATTCACCCGTGAAAAAACGGGGGCAAATCTAAATGTGGACTTTTCATTACCTTTCGTTTTCGTTATCTGTCGTTGCTCTGTTTGAATTTTTACTTTCGGCTGCAAAAGGGGAATTTGCCCCAAAAAGCGGAAGGGACGCGAAATATTATTACATAGGCGGCGGCCGATAGGGCCAATAAGGCCCAATAAATCAATAAGCTTTCCGGACTCCCAATTTTCGCCCCAATTTTCGATAATTGGATGAGTATCAGGGGGATCGACGGGGTCAATGGTATTTTTTTATCCAAAACTAAATTCCTGCAATAATATATCTATTATTAAGAGTTAATTTTTGAGATAAAAGTAACCCTCTTTAAGGCCTTGAAAAAGAGATGATCAAAACGGCGATAATAGGAGCGAGCGGATATACCGGATGCGAGCTTTTAAGGCTCCTTTCTCATCATCCCGATATGGAGGTTGCTGTGGTGACGTCGAGGCAGTACAGCGGAAAGACGGTCTCCGAGGTCTTCCCCCACCTGGCGTCATTTTTCGACAACCTCACCTTCGAGGAGCCGAACTACAGGGAGATAGGGGAGAGGGTGGACGCCGCATTTACGGCGCTCCCCCATGGCTCGGCGGTGGAGGCCGTCTACGAGCTCTCTTCTTCGGAAGGCAAAACCGTGCCGGTGGTGGATTTGAGCGCGGACTTCAGGTTCAACGATATTTCGACCTATGAACAAGCCTACGCCGCCCACGCAAGGCCGGAGCTCTTGGGGGAATCGGTCTACGGCCTTCCCGAGATATACAGGGACTCCATAAAGGAAGCGAGGGTCGTGGGGAACCCCGGCTGTTACCCGACCGGGGCGATCCTTGGGCTGTATCCTATCTTGAAAATGAAGTTGATAAAAACGGAGGGAATAGTGATTGACTCGAAGTCAGGGGCGACTGGCGCCGGAAGGACGCCTTCCGCCGCAACCCTCTTTCCCGAGATAGCCGAGGGGTTTCATCCCTACAAGGTGGGAAGCCACCGCCACGCCCCGGAAATCGAGGAGAACCTTACCATTGTATCCGGGGTTGAGGTTAACGTAACGTTCACCCCCCACCTCGTCCCGATGAACAGGGGGATACTCACGACCATTTACGCAGAGACGGAAACGAAGGTTTCAACGGAGGATGCCTTGAATATCTTCAGGGAGGTGTACGCGGGCGAGCCGTTTGTGAGGATCATGCCTCAAGGGAAAATCCCCGATACGGCGTGGGTCAGGGGCTCGAATCTGATCGACATCGGGGCCGTTGCCGTCAAGGGGTCGAAGAGGCTCGTGGTAGTCACGGCCATAGACAACCTCGTCAAGGGGGCGGCCGGTCAGGCGATCCAGAACATGAACCTGATCCTCGGCCTCAAGGAGGAAGCGGGATTGACCGATGCTCCCCTTTTTCCATAAACGCGTGCTTTGTAACTGAACTCGTATTTTGACGGCCGACTTTTACATGACCGATGATCGGGTAAAGACCGATTCCATAAGTTCCCCGAACTATATAGTTTACGCAATATCATTAAAAGTAACACGGTAGATACGATGGAGGAAAGGTACTCAAAGGGCACGGACGAGACCATCAATGAGATCCTCTCCCTTTCTGGAAAGGGAGGCGGCGGGCTGAATATTACGGGGCTTACCGGCTCCGCCGCCCACCACCTCGCCGTCAAGACCGCCTTGCGCTCCGAAAGGCCGATTCTCTTTATCGTGCCGGGGAAGAGGTTTGACGAGGAGACTGCGAACATCGAGTTTTACGCCGGTGAAATCCCCGGCGGTGTGAACGTGCTCTCCCTTCCCTCTTTGGACTTTGATCCCTACGACCGCCTCTCCCCACAGATCGACACAACCATCGCAAGAATCAGGACTCTTTCAAAAATGGTGGATAAGAACGGACCTTACATCATAACGGCGCCCGTGCGCTCCCTGATGACGAGGGTCATGCCGAAAAGCGACCTTTCCAAGATGAGGATCGAGATAGTCAGGGGGAAGGAAGTCTCGATAGGGTCGATCGTAGGATTCCTCGTGATGTCAGGATACATATCCCAGGATCTCGTTCGGAGTCCGGGGGACTTCTCGATTCGAGGGGGCATCCTCGATTTTTTCGGACCATCGAGGCCGAATCCCGTCCGGGTGGAGTTTTTCGGCGACGTTGTGGAGTCGATAAGGACCTTCGACCCCGAGACCCAGCGGTCGATAAACGAGATCAGGGCGTTGGAACTCCTTCCGGCGTCGGAGCTCGTCCTCACCGAGGAGAACAGGAAGCGGGGCATAAGGTGGATAAGGGAAGCCGGAAACATGGTCGATACCCCCGTCAAGAGGATCAGGAAGATGATAGAGGAGATCGAGGCCTTCCGTGTGCCCCCGGGCCTCGGGGCGCAGGCCAAAGCCTTTTACGGAGGGATGGACACCCTGTTCGACTACCTCCCGAAAAGCGCCCTCGTGTTTGTCGATGAGCCGGAGGGGATTTTCAGCGAGGCCGACCAGTTCCACAATCTCTGCCGCGGTAACTACGGCCGATCAGTTGAAAAGAAGGACCCGTCGCTGCCCGTGGAGGAGCTCTTTCTGTCTCCCGAAGATGTCAAGGGGCTTTTGGCCGGAATGAGCGCGGTCAAGATAAATCCCATCATAACGGGGGAGAGGGAGGAGACGATCCGGCTTGAGACGGTGGATCACTCCTCTCTCAGGGCGAAGATAAAGGGGATAAAGAAGGGGGATTCCCTTCTCACTCCTCTGGTGAAAAAGATAAGCCGCGAGATAACCGAGGGGAACAGGGTGGCCGTCGTATGTCTTACCAAGACCCAGGGGAAGCGTCTTTCCGACCTCCTCTACAACCACGGGGTGGAGATGGCGGTCTACGATCTGACGTTCAACGCGTGGCTGAGAGGAGGGGTGAAGGGAGCGATCCTCATAGGGGGACTGAGTGTCGGTTTTGAAGACCCGTCTCTGGGTATCGTAATCATTACGGAAGAGGAGATATTCGGAACAAAGATAAAGATAAGAAAGCCCAAAGGGGACGGGCTCGGCGAGGCGGTAAAGAGGTCGGACCCCTTGAATCCGGGCGATTATGTCGTTCACAAGAAGTTCGGAGTCGGCAGGTATATCGGACTTCTGAACCTCAAGGTCATGGGAACCACCGGTGACTTTCTCCACGTCGAATACGAAGATAACGACAAGCTCTACATCCCGGTGGACAGGATATCCCTCCTCCACCGCTACAGGGGGGGGGACGGCGCCGCGGTAAGGCTCGACAAACTGGGAAGCGGGGCGTGGGAGAAGTCCAAGGGGAAGGTCAAGGCGGAGATCATGGCAATGGCAAGGGAGCTCGCCTCACTTTACGCAAAGAGGAGAGCGAATCCGGGCCACTCTTTTTCCGCCCCCGGGAGCGATTTCGCCGAGTTCGAGGCTGGATTCGCCTTCGAGGAAACCCCCGATCAGCTGAAGGCGACGGAGGATGTGATCGCCGACATGATGAGTCCCACGCCGATGGACCGCCTCGTCTCCGGGGACGTGGGCTATGGAAAGACGGAAATCGCGATGAGGGGGGCGTTTGTCGCCGTAACGGAGGGAAAACAGGTAGCGGTGATAGTCCCCACGACGATCTTAGCCGAGCAGCACTACCTGACGTTCAAGGAGAGGTTCAAGGACTACCCTGTAAACGTTAAGATGCTATCGAGGTTTCTTACGAAAAAGGAGCAGGGGGAGGTTATCTCCGGCCTGAAGGAAGGGAGTGTCGACGTCGTCATTGGAACCCACAGGCTTTTCTCCAAGGACATCTCCTTTAAAGACCTGGGGCTTCTCATCGTCGATGAGGAGCACCGCTTTGGGGTCAGGCACAAGGAGAAGATAGTTAAGATGAAGACCCAGCTTGACGTCCTTGCCATGACCGCAACCCCCATCCCCAGGACCCTCTCCATGTCGATGATGGGAATCAGGGACATATCTGTCATCAACACCGCCCCCCTAAACCGCCTTTCGGTAAAGACCTACATATCGGAGTTTGACTCCGACGTCATAAAGGAGGCCGTGTTAAGGGAGATGAACAGGGGGGGGCAGGTTTTCTTCGTCCACAACAGGGTAAAGAGCATCCCGGCGATGCGCGGGTATCTCGAGGGACTCCTCCCCGGGGTTAGGATAGGGATTGCCCACGGGCAGATGAACGAACACGAGCTGGAGAAGGTCATGCTCGATTTCGTAAACAAGAGGATCGACCTCCTCCTCTCCAGCGCCATTATCGAGTCGGGCCTTGATATTCCGGCGGCGAACACCATGATCATAAACAGGGCCGACATGTTCGGCCTGGCGCAGCTTTACCAGATTCGGGGGAGGGTCGGCCGCTCTAACGTCAGGGCATATACCTATCTCCTCGTCCCGGGGACAAAGGGGCTTACACAAGACGCCGAGAAGAGGCTCAAGGTCATCTCGGAGTTTACGGAGCTCGGCTCCGGTATAAAAATAGCCGCCTACGACCTTGAGATCAGGGGCGCAGGAAACCTCCTCGGCAAAGATCAGTCCGGCCACATAAACACCGTCGGTTTCGAGATGTACAACAGCATGATCAAGGAGGCAATGGCCGAGATCAAGGGGGATGCACCGACAATCGAGTTCGACCCCGAGATAAATATCCCCATATCGGCCTTCATCCCGGACGACTATATCCCAGATTCCACGGTTCGCCTCTCCCTGTATCGGAAGCTGATCGGCGCCGAGGACGAGACAAGGTTAAGCGAGATTACGGCCGAGATAAAAGACCGTTTCGGAAAACCTCCTACTGCGGTTTTAAACCTGATAAATCTCGCCGAGATCAGGTTTCTCGCCCGGGAGGCTGGAGTTGTCTCCGTCAACAATCAGGGTGGCCAACTAAAAATCAACTTCCACGAAGCGGCTGAATTAAACAGCGAGGAAATCGTCAAGATGGTGTATGTGGAGCCGGAGAGGTTCGGTCTCTCTCCCGACGGCACGCTGAAATTCACCCCTCCGGAGGTGGAAATTGAGGGATTGATTGAGCACCTGAGAAATCTATTGCAAAGGTTGGCTCAATATGTTAGATTATAAGGATAAACTTGGGTAGATGGTTTATGGATCGAAGACTTCTTGCTCCATTTATGGTCTCGTGCATCTCCGCTTGTCTGTTTATTTGCCTTTTGGGCTGTGGCGAAAAGAAGGATGTCGCCCGGTTCAACGGCAGCACCATTACACTTGAAGAATACCTTTGGGAGAAGGACAATCTCCCCTATCATACGAGGGAATCGATAAAGACGATTGACGACAAAAAGGAGTTTGTCAACAGGCTGTTAACTCAGAGGCTACTCGTCGAGGAGGCGATGAAAAGGGGTATCCAAAACGACGATACGGTCCGCTACAAGATAGAGAGTTATAAAAGGACCCTTATCATCAACGAGCTGTTGAGGAGGGAGTTTGAGGGGAGGACGATGGTTACGGAGGAGGAGGTCAAAAAGTATTACGAGGAGAACATCGGTCAGTTTACCAAGGAGATCGTCGAGGCGAGCCATATCCTGGTAAAAAAGAGGGAAGACGCCGAGATGATAAAAAGCCTCCTGTCTCAGGGTGAGAAATTCCCCGAGCTGGCAATACGCTTTTCCCTGGGGCCGAGCGCAAAAACGGGGGGCAGCCTTGGGGAGATAACCCGGGGACAGATGATGCCCGATTTTGAAGAGGCCCTTTTTAAGCTTGAGAAGCCTGGGGAGATAAGCCAGATCGTCGAGACCAATTTCGGCTTTCACATCATAAGGCTCGACAAGTCCAAAATAATCAGAGTTCAACCTCTTAGCGAGGTTAGCGGAAAGATTCGCGTCCTCCTTACGGATAAAAAGGAGAAAGAGTTCTTCGAGAACTACGTCGAGGATTTGAAAAAGAAAATAGATATCGAGATAGACGAAGAAATTCTAAATGAGATGGGATAGGGTGTTGAACATGAATACTCGGAAATTTACGAAGACGGCAAGCAGGCTGGTCTTTATCCTGCTGTCTGTTATTGTCCTTATCGTTGCGGCCGGATGTGGAAAGGATAAGGCCTCAAAGGAGGATGAAAGGGAGGTGTTGGCTGTGGTGGGCGATAAGTCTATCACGACATCGGAGTTTGAAAAGGCGATAAAAGACCTAAAGGCCAAGCTACCGAGCGGTGAGTTTATCGACGAGGAAAAGGCGAGGGGGATAAAGCTCAATCTTTTAAACCAGCTTATCGAGAAGAGAATCTTGATTACCGAGGCGGAGAAGCTTGGGATAACCGTATCGGAAAAAGAGATAGACTCAAAGATGAAGGAGCTTACGTCGGAGTATAACTCCGAGCTTGAAAAGCTCAGGGTTGAGTTTGAAAAAAGTGAAACGGGAGAAAACGACTCTACAACGTTCGAGGAGTGGCTCAAAGACAAGGAGATCGCCGTGACCTTCGAGGATTGGCTCGAGGAGAAGGGTATCGACATCGAGCAGTGGAGGAAGGAGTCCACCTATCAAATACTCCTGGAGAAGTTGGTCGAAGAGGTTATCGGGGAGAGCGTGGAGGTATCGAAAGAGGAGATAAAAGAGTACTATACGGAAAATCAGGAAGATTACAACAGGCCCGTAACCGTAAGGGCCCTCCAGATAATGGTGGACACAGAAGAGAAGGCAAAAAAGCTCCTTGAAGAAATCGAGGGTGGAAGAGATTTTTCAGAGGTGGCAAGAGCAAACTCCATCTCGCCGGACGCCCAGAACGGGGGAGACCTCGGCTATTTCAGCAAAGACCAGATGCCCCCCTTTGTCGAGGTGGTGTTTGACATGAAGCCGAATGAGCTGAGCGGTATAATTGCGAGCCCCTACGGCTATCATATATTTAAAGTGATTGATATAAGGGACGCTAAAAATATGACCCTCGATGAGGCCGAGGCCGAGATCAAGGATAAGTTGAAGAGGAAGAAGATCGAAGAGGCGTACGGGGAGTGGTTCAGCGAAATAAAGAACAAGACAAAGATCGAGGTAAATCCGGCCGTGTTGGAAAAGATAAAGATGTAGATGTGAAAGGCATTTGGGGGGAGGGGGGCGATCCTGTTTGGCTGTAGGGATGGTGGTATTTGATGGGGGGGTCGATCCTGTTAGG
>JAFGIX010000055.1 GCA_016929395.1 Candidatus Zymogenus saltonus | reverse complement strand
TCGACCGGGAGTCTTATTCTGTCATTCCCAACTTGACCGGGAGTCTTATTCTGTCATTCCCAACTTGATTGGGAATCCAGAAAGATATTGATCTGGATTCCCGTTTTCACGGGAATGACATATTTTGGATTCCGTTTCCCAAAGGGATGATATTTGTTGGATTCCCGTTTCCCAAGGGGATGACATATGCTGGATTCCCATTTCCCAAGGGAATGACGGACTGGGATTTTGTATTGATATTAACGACCCCGGCATCCGTTGAAAAAACCGCTCTCCGCTTGCGGCTGCGATCGAGTTTCCCCCATAAATCCCAATCGGCGGAGACGGAAGGGGAAGAGAGTCTACCCGCCCGAGTCGGCCTTTTCGACCTCCTTGACGTGACGCTCTATCACCGTGCACCTTTCACCTTTCTTTTCGCACATTTCCAGGGCCTTTTTCAAAAGCTTCAAAGCTTTTTTGTTCTCGCCCATCTTATGCAATATCCAGCCCTTTGTGTCCATCATTGCGTAGTTTTCCGGTTTTTCCTTCAGGGCCTCGTCGATGAGCTTCAGGGCCTCGTCGAGGTTTTCCCCCTTCTGGGCGTAGCAATACGCCAGAAAGTTGTTCACGTCCGATTTCGAGATTTGTTTCTCCGGCAGGGGGTCCTTCTGGTATTCTTTAATAAAGATGATGAACTCGTCCGTGACCTCGAGCATCTGTTTTTCGAGGCCGATGCTGTCGTATATATCGAGCATGGCGTTATAGGACATAAGGATTACTATTTTTGCCTTGTCCGGCTCGGCCGCCTTTGCGTTCTTTCCCCTCTTCAGCGCTTCGGAGAAATGGATCAACGCCTCATTGAAGTTCGAGACATGGAGATAACACTGCCCTATACGCATCTGAATCTGGCCTATCAGTATATCTTCTTTGGGGTGGTTATCGGTTACGATCTTGAGACCCCGATCGTAATACTCCGCGGCGCCGAGATAGTCCTTTGCCTCGTAGAGGTTATCTCCCCACGTCAGGCAATCTTCAAGGCTCTGAAAGGCGGAAGAGGTTGCCGGCAGACAGAAGAAGACGACGGCCGCGATAAGGGCGACTATTACTGCGCTTTTCTTTTTACCAAGGTATGTGTATTTATGGGTTTTTATTCTCACTTTTTCCTCCAAAATAGTTATTCTACAGGCGTCCTGTCGAAGTTGATGATCGTCTTGTCCACATCTATCTCCTGCACACCGTGGGGCGGTGTCATGGAAAAACGGGACTCCTCGATAAAGGCGTTCAGCTTTACATCCTGGTATTCTATCTCGATTTCGACGAAGACCAAATCGCTCGGCACCCTGTATTTCAGGTTCATTGGAAATACGTGGTTATCGATCTTTCTGAAATCGGAGAATGTTCCGTCGATAATGAGGTTGTTGTATCTGTCGTAGAGCTTCATCCCGGTTACGAAGAATGTCCTGGCGTCCACGGTAAGATATGCCATGCCGCGGGTGGGGTCTTCCGGCATGACGGTCAGCGTATATTCCTCCTTTTCGAGGTCAAGGGTCATCTTCGACGGGAAGTATTTGGAGTGGTCCATCTTTCCCTGAACGATCTCCACTATGTCGGCGGATTTGAAGGGGAGCGGGACTATCATGGAAAGGTTTTTTTTTGAGGCGAGCCCGAAATAGAACCGGTTCTCGAGAGGGGAATATATGTAGATTTTCTTATTGTCAGTCGCCAGGAAGAGTACGGTCTGTCCCACGGGGCCGAGACTTTCGAGCCTCAAGTAACCTGGCCTCTTTGCGAGGATGATCTCGGTAATCCTGTACTTTTCGCTTTTAGATAAAACGGAGATTTCCGCCACCCCCCGGATTGACTCCAAGACGCCGTTTGTCTCCTTGACCTTGCTGAAAAGTTCTCCTGTGCTGTTTACCGGCACCAGGGGGATATCGAGCCTCGTCTTGTTCGCCTTTTTGGGCTTTGATGTTGCGCAGGACAGCAGGACAAGCATGATCGAAACGGAAATGACAACAGCAGGGGCCGCCCTCAAACCTCTCCTCAAGAAGACGACTCCCTCTGCACCTTTAAATAAGGTCATCTATCTTCTTTCCCTCTTTTAGATATTCTATCTTCTTCTTCAATGTCTCTATCTGGTGATCCAGGTAGCTCTTCAGGTCCATTTCGAGAGACTTCTGATAGATGGAGAGGACCTCGTCGTCGTTCATTCCCAGTCGATACTTGACATCGCCGAGGTGCTCGTTTATCATCGGGTCGTCGGGGGACAGGGTGAGGGCGCGCTTTATCTCTCTCAGGGCGTCTGCATACCTTCCCTTTTTATAATAGACCCATCCCAGACTGTCCACAATATAACCGTCGTCCGGCTCCAGAGTCAGGGCCTTTATGATCAGCATTTCGGCCTCGTCCAGGTTTATACCCATATCGGCGTACGTATACCCGAGATAGTTCAGGGCGTCGGCATTCTCCGGGTCTCTCTCTATCACCTTCTTCATTACATCAATCGATTTCTTCTGATTCCCGGAGCGCTCCAGGACGGCTCCGTAATAGAAAAGGTGGTTTATGGATTCAGGGTCGAGATTTACTGACTTCTCGATGGATTTGATCGACTTTGCGTATTCCTTCTTGTTCAAGTACAAATTGGAGAGGATGTGATAAAGATTTGCGTTTTCCGGCTCCAATTTCAGGGCGCGGTTTATCTCCTTTATCGCCCCGTCGTAATCCCCTTTGTCCTGAAGGATATAGGCTATCTGAAACGCGGAGTTGGAGAAGTACTCGGATGTTTCCGGGATCTTCCTGAATTCCTCAAGGGCTCTGTCGTTCTCCTCTATTTTGGTTAAACATATCGCCAGGTAGTATTGTACTTTGTCATTCGTGGGGTCGTTTGTAAGGACCGGCTCGAACTCGTCGATGGCTTCCTTGTATTTCTCTATTTCAAAATAGATAAGGCCCATCTTGGTTCCTATCTCGTCCTTTTCGGACCCGTAGAGCTCCATCTTCTTGAACTCGGCGACCGCATCTTCAAGACGGTTCAACAGGATGTATATCTTGGCGAGCCTGTTTCTAAGCAGGTTGTTGCCGGGATACTTCTTTAAAATGCTTATGTATTTCTTGGCGGCGCTCTCGTAATCTCCCCTGTCTTCGTAGAGCAGGCCCAGGGCGGCTATGGCGGACTCATATTCGGGATCGTATTTCAGCACCTTTATAAAGTAGTCTTCGGCCTGGTCGTAATTATTTCTGTAAATCTCGATCTTTCCGATGTAAAAGTAGATGTCGGGAGATTTAGGGTCTATCTTCAGGTATCTCTTGAGAACATCTATCCCTTTATCGAATTGCTTGGCTTCCACATAGATGATGGACAGCTTCAAGTAGTTATCCTTGTCCTTCGGATTAAGCTCTATGATCTTATCGTATCCCTCCGCCGCCTTTTCGACGTTCCCCTGGCTCGCGTATATCTCGGAAAGGAGCTTTATTATCTCGATATCATCGGGCGAAAGGATCAGCGCCATCTCCGCTTCTATGAGCGCCATGGCCGGCTCGCCGTTGGTCATGTAGAGCCTTGCGAGCCCGTAATGTAAATCTGCGCTCTTGGGGTTGTATTCTATGGCCTTCTTGTATTCCTTTATCGCCCTTGGTATGTCACCGTTCCAGGCCGAGACCTGGGCCGCTATAAAGTAGTATTCGGATATCGCCTCCGAAGAGGTGAGATCGCTGGGCAATGAGGTGATTTCCCCTGAAACCGGTTTTGCCGTCTTGATGGTGGAACAAGAGACCGTGAAGATCAGAATCGAAAAGAGGATCAAGGTCAGCGGGATCGATATGACACACTTTCTTATATATTTTTGCATTGGGCTTTTACCTCCTGGCGCTCCGTTTATTGTTTGTATCTTATCCGCTTGTCTAAGATATTGTATTGTTAACAGTATATCAAAACAACCCGGTATCGTCAAAGGATTTTTAATCATCGTTGGTCGATGCGGTTACTCCATATTTAAGCGAAAAGCGGAGGTTCTTATTAATCTCGTTTGTGATCATGGTCGCCGGTTTAAGGGAGTGACAGTTTTTTAGCTGTGGACTGTAATTATTCTGAAAGGTGAAAAGTAAGAAAACGTTTTCCATAGCCCGAAAGACATTTCCATACCGTTTTTGCACTCAGTGTCCTTGATGAACATATCTCGAAGGAATTTCATACCTGTCTCTTTGAGAAAGCGCCGAGGCGCCTTTTTAAATGAAAGCGGCCATAAATGGGCAAAAAATGAGAGAAAATCCTCTAATTAAAGGCGCAAATATTAAAAAATACAGTAAAAAAATACATTTTTCTTGACACAGCCCCCAAACAAGTCTATAGTTTACAAGAGGGTGGGATAAAGTGGCATAGAATGGCAGAAAGGGGAGGATGGGGCCATTAATAAATAGGTAAATCGGCTTCATGTGGGGTCAGTGGAGACGGGTGGATCGGGTTTAGTCGGTTGGGGGGAGTCGGGCGGGGAGGAGGGTGGGGAAATGTGGGAATGGGGAGAATCGAGGTTCCCGGGATAGCGACGGGAGAGGTCTCTCTGCCTCCGACTTTCGTTGTGCCGGCTCAAATTGCGAAAAGCCGGGGGAGGAGGTCGTTAATCTTAAGTGTCTGAGGGTCAGGGAGGGATTTACACGAGATGTTTCGGGGCAACTACGAGCATACCATAGACCAGAAAGGGCGGTTGAGCATACCCTCGAAGTTCAGGGATCTGCTGAGGGAGAACTACGACGAAAAGCTGATCGTCACCCGCCACGAGAATTGTCTCGTGGGCTATCCGGAAGAGGAGTGGATGAAGGTCGAGAGGAAGATGGCGGTTCTCCCCCAGCACAACAAGAACGTCATCGCCTTTCAGAGGTTTTTCATATCTTCCGCGGTGGAGTGCCCCGTGGACAAGCAGGGGAGGATTCTCATTCCGCAGTACCTGAGAACCCACGCGGAGCTCGACAAGGAGGTGATCCTGGCCGGGATGATAAACAGGATCGAGTTCTGGAACAAGAAGAGGTGGGATGAGGGGATGAAGGATACAACGGAGAGGTTCGGGGAGATCGGTGAAGATCTCGGGATTTAGCCTTGGACATTGACCCTTATGGAGGAAGAAGCTCGACATAAACCCGTAATGGCAAGGGAGGTAATCGAGTATTTGAGACCGTCTGACGGCGGCGTCTACTTCGATGGAACGGTGGGGGAGGGGGGCCACGCCTGGGCGATTCTCGAGGCCTCGGCGCCGGGCGGCCGCGTCATCGGCGTCGACCTCGATTCCGAGGCCGTTAAGACGGCCGCGGAAAGGCTCTCTCCCTGGGGTGAGAGGGCGATAGTCAGGCACGGAAACTATAAAGACATAGTCGACATTTTGGTCGCGGAGGGAGTATCGAAGGTGGATGGGATCCTCCTTGACCTGGGGCTCGGGTCACACCAGCTCTCTTGTGCGGAGAGAGGATTCTCGATCGAGGGCGGAGGCCCCCTCGACATGAGATACGACACAAACGTGGGATTAAACGCAAAAGAGGTGGTCAACCGCTTCCCCCAGCGGGAGCTCGAGAGGATATTCAGGGAGCTCGGCGAGGAGAGGAGGGCGAGAAGCGTGGCCAGGGCGATCGTAAACGCGAGGGGGAGGGGGGAGATCGGTGACGCACTTGAGCTTTCGAGGATAGTGGTGAGGGGTGTGGCGGGAGGGTCCAAGGGGTGGAAAAAGATACACCCGGCGACGAGAGTCTTCATGGCGCTGAGGATTTACGTGAACGAGGAGCTCAGAAACCTCGAGGAGTTTTTGCCTGCGGCGATGACACTGTTAAAGGAGGGGGGGGTAATTGTAATAGTCTCGTTTCACTCGCTGGAGGACAGGATAGTCAAGAACGCCTTCAGGAAGTTCTCGGAAAAAGGGGGCGCAGGAGGTAGGTATGAATTGGGGGTTGAGCCGGAGGGGCGGTTGAAAGAGCCGTTGTTGACTATTTTGACGAAGAAACCTGTAACACCGACTCAGGACGAGGTGAGGGAGAACCGGAGGGCCAGGAGCGCAAAGCTGAGGGCGGCAAGGAGGATCTAAGGTGGGAATTGAGACGTTGGCGACAGGGAGGATAATCAGGGTGGAAAAGGACAAGTCCGCCCGCCGGGAGAGTATCGTCAGGCTCTTCGGCGTCTATATCCTATGCGCACTCTTGTTCGCCGTGTCTCTCTTTCTCTTTCTCTTGACGAGGGTTGCGGTGGTCACGATTAACTACGAGATGATCGACCTATCGGAGAAGCGGGACATACTCCTCAAGGAAAACAGGGAGCTGAAGATACAATATGAAACCGTAATCACGCCCAAAAACCTCGAGCGGATGGGAGGAGAGCTGGGATTAAATTATCCGGGACAATCACAGCTGATGCCCGTGAGGGAAGATGGTGAAGATACAAAAAAATAAAGATCGAAGGAAGATCAACGGAGAGAAATGGCTTCGGTTCAGGTCGGGAGTCGTCCTCGTCATCTTCCTTACGTTCTTCCTTGTCATCATCGCAAGGATAACAAACCTCATGCTGATAAACGGGGGCACCCTCTACTCTTACGCCGAAAGGCAGCATAGGGTGATTTCGACCTTTGTAACGAGGCGGGGAAATATATGCGACGTGAACGGCCAGAACCTGGCCGTAAGCGTGGAGATGGAGTCCGTCTGCGCATATCCCGGAGAGGTCAAGGATCCAGAGAAGGCGGCAGACCTCCTCTCCGGGATCTTGCCGATCGAAAGGAAGCTGGTACTGAAACGGCTGAAGGGGGAAAAGAGCTTCGTGTGGGTAAAGCGTCGGGTCTCTCCGTCGCAGGCGAAGAGGATTAAGGATCTGAAACTCGACGGGGTAGGATTTGTCAAAGAGGATAAGAGGTTTTATCCCCACAGGACGCTGGCCTCTCACGTGGTTGGATTTGCCGGCATCGATTCCCAAGGACTGGCCGGAATCGAATACAAGCTGGACGGCGATTTGAAGAGCACGAAGAGTCATTACATAGCCGTCAGGGACGCCAAGGGGGAGAGGCTCTTCGGGACCGACCTTTCCGAGACCGACGCCCTGAGAAACTGCGACGTGACGCTGACGGTGGACGTCTGGGCGCAGTACATAGCCGAGCGGGAGCTCAGATCCGCCGTCAGGGGGAGCTATGCGCAAGGGGGGGTCGCCATAGTGATGAACCCCGCCACAGGCGAGATTCTGGCGATGGCAAGTTTCCCGGAATTTGACCCGAACATCTTCGAGAGATACCCCAAATCGTCGTGGCGGAACAGGGCGATCTCCATGAACTTCGAGCCGGGCTCCACGTTCAAGATATTCCTCGTCTCGTCCGTCCTGGAGGATGAGATTGCGGGAGTTGAGGAAACGCTTTACTGCGAGGGGGGCGGCTACGAGGTGATGAACACGATGTTTCACGACCACGGCGGGAGTTTCGGCATGTTGTCGGTATCGGACATCGTCACCTACTCCAGCAACATCGGGGCGATAAAGCTCGGCATGAAGCTCGGCAAGAAGAGGTATTTCGACTACCTTACGATATTCGGGTTCGGCAAGTCGACCGGGATCATGCTCCCGGGGGAGGAGAGGGGTTTTATTCCTCCCGTTTCATCGATCAACGAAGTCGATCTTGCGGCCCTCTCCTTCGGGCACGGGCTTTCGGTAACGCCGATCCAGCTTATCACCGCGGCGGCGGCCATCGCCAACGGAGGTTTTTTGATGGAGCCGCATGTCGTAAAAAGGATCACCAGGAGTGACGGCGATACCGTCTACGAGGCGAACCCGAAGATAGTCAGGAGGGTGATGGGCGACGAGACCGCCAAAAAGGTGAGGGAGATAATGCTAAACGTGGTCGAGTCCGGCACGGGGGGTGGCGCTAAGGTGCCCGGCTTTTCCGTGGCGGGTAAGACCGGAACCGCCCAGATATTCGACTCCGACACGGGGACATATTCCGAGACCGAGTTCATCGCCTCCTTTGTCGGGTTTATACCGTCGGAGGAGCCGAGGCTCGCTATCCTCGTTGTGGTGGACAGGCCTAAGACCAACTTCTACGGCGGGAGCGTGGCGGCGCCGGCGTTTTCGAAAATAGCGGCCGATACGATGAGATACCTTAAAATATATCCGGAGGAGATGCTGAAAAGGGGGGACGAGATCAGGAAGAGGGAAAAGACCGATCTCTCCCCGCTGATGTAGAGATGAGGCTCGATAAATTAATAGAGGGGGTCAAGACCGTGAAGGTAACGGGCGATACCGGGGTGGAGATAGGCGGGATCTTCTACGATTCGAGGGAGGTCATTCCCGGGGGGCTCTTCTTTGCGGTTCGCGGCCTCAAGACGGACGGCCACAACTTCATCGACGACGCCGTGGCGAAGGGGGCCGCGGCCCTCGTGGTCGAGGAAGACATTGCGGTTTTCGGCGTGACCACTGTTCGGGTCCCAGACACGAGAGCCGCCATGGGGTACTTTGCGGACAGGTTCTACGACCACCCCTCGATGGATCTGAAGCTGATAGGAGTCACCGGGACGAACGGGAAGACCACCGTCTGTTACATCGTGGAGGAGATCATCAGAGCCGCAAATAAATCTCCCGGCGTCATCGGGACGATCGACTACCGCTACTTAAGGAAATCGATCGTGCCTCCCCACACGACCCCGGAGGCGGTCGATCTGTTAAAGTTAATGCGGGAGATGGTCGAGGGCGGCGTGACCTTTGTTGTGATGGAGGTCTCCTCCCACGCGCTGGACATGAACAGGGTGGACCAATGCATGTTTGACGCGGCGGTCTTCACGAACCTGACCCAGGACCATCTCGACTACCACGGGACGATGGAGGAGTATTTCGAGAGCAAGGCGAGATTCTTCACGGAGCTTGTCGGCAGGGAGAAGGAGACGGTGAGCGTGATCAACATAGACGACCCCTGGGGGAAGAAGCTATTGTCGAGAATCGATGGGAGAATTGTCACCTTCGGCCTCGGCAAGGGGGCGGACATATATCCAAAGAGCTTCGAGTCGGACACGGGGGGTGTGAGGGGGGAGATTGTAACGCCAAACGGGTCGTTTAATTTCAACAGCAACCTTTTGGGCAAGCACAATATATATAACATCCTGTCGGCGGTCGGGGCTGCGCTGGGCGCGGGAATAGGGATGGACGCCGTGAGGCGCGGGATAAACGGGAGAATCACCGTCCCCGGGAGGCTCGAAGCGGTGGATCGGGGGCAGGATTTTCTGGTGTTAGTCGACTACGCCCACACGGACGACGCCCTGAGAAACGTCATCTCGACCCTGAAGCCCTTGACCGAAGGGAGGCTCATTACGCTTTTCGGGTGCGGCGGGGACAGGGACAGAAACAAGCGGCCCAAGATGGCCGCCGCCGCGGTCGATCTCAGCGACAAGGTGATCGTCACGTCCGACAACCCGAGGACGGAGGAGCCGGACAAGATCATAGAGGACATATTGAAGGGATTTGAAGGGGCGGAGATTCAAAAGGTCGATCCGACCCACGGGGTTTTTGGTGGCAAAGATAGGGCCTATGTTGTGATCCCGGACAGGAGGGAGGCGATCGCCTTTGCCGTCTCCGAGGCGGAGAAGGGCGACATACTCCTCATCGCCGGGAAGGGGCACGAGGACTACCAGATAATCGGGACGAAAAAATACCCCTTCGATGACCGGATCGAGGCGGAAAAGGGGCTGATGAAGAGGGGGAAGGATGGTTAATTCCGCCCGGATAGAGCTTTTTGGAAGAGATGTGGCAAAGCTTTTTCTCGGCGCCGAAGATTGTTCAAGGGGGGAAGGAGACAAACTCGATAGTATCCGCTTTTCGGGCGTCTCGACCGATTCGAGGACGGCGGGGGAGGGGGAGCTCTTCTTCGCCCTCGTTGGGGATAATTTCGACGGCCACGACTTTGTGGTGGATGCGGTCAAAAGGGGGGCGGCGGGAGTGGTCGTTGAAAAGAGTTATAAATCAAAGCTCTCTCGGGAGCTGGGCGAAAAGGGGAAGGGAGTCCCCCTGATAGCGGTCTACGACACACTCTACGCCCTTGGAGAGCTGGCGAGGTTTCACAGGGGGAGGATGAAGGCGAGGGTCGTGGGGATCACCGGTTCCAACGGCAAGACCACTACCAAGGAGATAACGGCGAGCATCGCCGAGACGAAGTTCGTCACGAGAAAGAGCGAGGGGAACTTCAACAACCTGATAGGCCTCCCGATGATGCTCCTCGCAACAAAAAAAGAGGACGAGGTCATTGTGCTGGAGATGGGGATGAACGTGCCCGGCGAGATGGCAAGGCTCTCCGAGATAGCGGGCCCCGAAATCGGGGTAATAACGAACATCGGCCCCGTTCACCTGGAGGGGGTGGGGTCGATCGAGGGGGTGATCGAGGAGAAGGGAAGGCTGGTCGAGTCGCTCCCCGAAGACGGCACGGCGGTGATCAACGGAGACTGCGTCTACTGCCGGGGGCTGATAGATAAAATCAAATCCAGGGTAATCACTTTCGGGATAGAGGGGGAGGCGGACGTCACGGCGGTCGACGTCGAGGATATGGGGGGCGACGGGATAAAGGCGAAGTTTATTATCCCCAGCGGCGCGTTTCATGCAAGGCTCAAGATTCCGGGGATACACAACATTAAAAATGGACTGGCCGCCGCCTCGGTGGGGGTTGCCCTCGGGATACCGGCAGACGACATCAAGACCGGCATCGAGGCGATAAAGCCTATGAAGATGAGGATGGAGATGATAATGACCGGGGACGGCGTGGTTATATTAAATGACAGCTACAACGCCAACCCGGTGTCGATGAAGGCCGCGATAAGTTTTCTGGCCGGCGAGGCAAGGAGAAAGGGGGGGAGGCTGATTGTCGTCCTCGGCGACATGCTGGAGCTCGGCGGTTACACAATACAGGGGCACGAGGAGGTGGGGATGGAGGCGGCGAAGCTGGGGGCGGGCTATCTCTTCGCTCTTGGAAACAACGCCGTGGACATCGCCAGGGGGGCGGGGGAGAGGGGGATGCCCCCTGAGAGGATATTCACCTACCCGGTTGGGGGTCACGAGAGGCTCATCGAGGATCTTATGGGGGTCATCGGGCCGAAGGACAGGGTGCTGGTCAAGGGCTCCAGGGGGATGAGGATGGAGATCGTTGTATCGGGGATTTCGTCCCCTGCCGCTTAGAGACCTGTAATGGAGATTTTTTAAAAAAACTGTTTAGCGATTCAAATAAAATGTCAGAAAGGTGGATTAAATGATTTATCATCTCTCGATCTGGCTTTCGAGCCTCTACCCGAATTACGCCTCATTTTTCAACCTCTTCAGATACATCTCGTTTCGGTCGATCTACGCCGCTCTAACGGCGCTCCTGTTGTGCCTGATTCTGGGGCCGTGGATCGTCAGGAAGCTGTCGGAGCTTCAGGTCGGGCAGCCGATCCGCGACGACGGGCCCTCCACCCATCTGATAAAGGAGGGGACGCCAACGATGGGGGGGCTTCTGATTATCGCCTCGATGACGGTCTCGGTCTTTCTGTGGTCGGACATCACGAATTTTTACGTAATACTCGTGATGATAGTGACCCTCACCTACGCCCTGATTGGATTCATAGACGATTACCGGAAGCAGATCAAGAAAGACTCCCGGGGACTCCCCGGCAGGTACAAGCTCTTCTGGCAGATCATGGTGGGTATCCTGGTGGGGATTATGCTCTACCTCGCCCCGAACTTCAACACGGAGCTCGCCGTGCCCTTCTTCAAGAACATCAGGCCCGACCTTTCGTGGTTTTACATCCCCTTTGCGATATTCATCATTGTGGGGACGTCAAACGCCGTGAACCTGACGGACGGACTGGACGGGCTGGCGATAGGGCCGGTGGTGGTCGTCGCAACGACGTACCTCTTCTTCTCATATTTTACGGGGAACATAAAGATCGCCGACTACCTCCTGATTCACTACGTTCCCGGAACGGGGGAGCTTGCTATATTCTGCGGGGCGATGGTCGGGGCGGGGATGGGCTTTCTGTGGTACAACTCGTACCCCGCCGAGATATTCATGGGGGACGTGGGGGCGTTGTCCCTCGGTGGGGCTATCGGGACCGTCGCCGTCGCCACGAAGCACGAGCTGCTCCTCGTGATAGTGGGGGGACTCTTTGTCATGGAGACGCTCTCGGTCATCTTTCAGGTCGGCTTTTTCAAGCTGAAGCAGAGACGCATCTTCAGGATGGCGCCGCTGCACCACCACTTCGAGCTATTGGGGTGGCCGGAGCCGAAGATAATCGTAAGGTTTTGGATAATATCTATTATATTGGCGCTTTTGGCTTTAAGTACTTTAAAGATAAGATAATGGAGGGGAGCAATGGCTTATCGTCCTCACGATCTTGACCGGGACGTCGAGGCCTCAAGGCTGAGCGTTGCGATAGAGGAGCTCGATCTCTCGAGCTTCGGCGACGCCCTCGTTCCGGCGGAAATCGTTGATGTGGTGGAGGGGGGGATTGTCCTGGAGAGCAAAAGGGAGTTTCCGCCCGGGATCCTTTTAAGGATCGATTTCTATCACGTCTCCGGGAACGGAAGGGAGACGGCGGCCGACGAGGTCGTGATGTTCGGTCACGTCAAAGAGTCCCGCGAGATCATAAAGGACGGCGTCTATAGGATGTGCGTCGTCTTTAAGAGGCTCAAGAGGGACAATTTCGGGGAGATTGCAGAGGGGATAGGGGCGGTGTGACGACTATGGTTTCGGGAGGAGACGTAGATCTCTTCCTGTCCGGGGGGGAGGTTCCTGCAATCAACGTGCTTGTGGTCGGGGGCGGAGTTACCGGTTTCGGCACGGCGCGCTTTTTGGCCGGAATTTCGAAGGGCGGCGCACGCATCACGCTGTCCGACGCGGGCGATCTTCCCGGAAAGGAGGAGGAGTTAAGGGAGCTTGAAGAGTTCGGTGTCTCTCTGGAGCTTGGGGGGCACAGGGAGGAGACTTTTGTAGAGAGCGATCTCATCATCGTAAGCCCAGGGGTTCCGCTCTACATAGATGAGATCGCAAGGGCGATGGAAAAGGGGGTCAGGATAATGGGGGAGCTGGAGCTGGCGTTCAGGTTCATCGAGGCGCCGATTTTGGCCGTCACCGGGACGAACGGCAAGACCACCACAACGGCGCTTTTGGGGGATATCTTGATAAACTCGGGAATAAAGGCGATCGTGGGCGGAAATATCGGGGATCCGCTGGTCAATCTGATCAAAAAATCGAAGGAGGCGGATTACGTCGTCGCGGAGGTGTCGAGCTTTCAGCTGGAGGCGATAGAGAGCTTCAGGCCCCACGTTGGGGCGCTCCTAAACATCTCCCAAGACCACCTCGACCGCTATCCAGGCTACGAGGAATATATTGAAGCGAAGATGAAGCTGTTCATGAACCAGTCAGATACGGATTGCGCAGTTCTCAACGGCGACGACCCGATAGTATTGGATATGGCCGAGGATATTGCCGGCAAAAAGATATTCTTTTCGAGGGAGAGGGAGATACCGGGAGGGGTTTATTTAAAGGGGGAAAAGATCGTGTGCGAGGCCGGAGACAGGCCCTACACGTACGACCCGACTAAATATTTTCTGACTGGGGTGCACAATATAGAGAACATCATGGCCGCCCTGGGCTCCGCCGCGGCCGTGGGGGCCGGGGGGGAAAGGGCGGACGAGGCGATGGCGAGATTCAGGCCGGCCTCCCACCGTCTGGAGCATGTCTTGACCTTTGAGGGAGTTTCGTTCTATGACGACTCGAAGGCCACCAACGTCGGGGCGGCGCTGAAGTCGATAGAGAGCTTCGGGGGGAATATCCACCTCATCATGGGGGGAGTCGACAAGGGAGGGAGCTACGCGCCCCTTATCCCGGCGGTGGTGGAGAGGGTAAAGGCGCTCTATCTCATAGGGGATGCGAGGGAGAAGATCAAGGAGGAGCTTGGCGGGATTGTGCCGACAATGACGGCTGACGGCATGGAGGGGGCCGTATCCCTGATCGGGGAGCGGATCGAGCCGGGGGACGTGGTCCTTCTGGCTCCGGCCTGCTCCAGCTTTGACATGTACGACAGCTACAAACAGCGGGGCGAGGATTTCAAGAGGATAGTAAAAAAACACTTTGGGAGGGAAGGTTGAACGGAGAAACGGAAAGATACGACAGGGTGCTTCTGGTCTTGACCATCGTTCTGGTCATCTTCGGGATCATGATGGTCTTCTCGGCAAGTTCCGTGGTCTCGTTTAAGGAGTCGGGAAACGCCTTTCGTTATTTCATTCGGCACATGATCTACTGTGTGCTGGGCTTTGTCGCAATGTCGGTTATGATGCGCATCGACTATCATATCCTCAAGCGATTCGTCTACCCGATCCTCCTGGGGAGCCTCGTGTTGCTCCTTTTAGTTCTTGTTCCGGGGGTGGGAAAAGTCATCAACGATTCGAGGCGCTGGATAGGTTTTATGGGGCTTACCTTTCAGCCCGCGGAGCTGGCCAAGCTTACCCTCGTTATATATCTGGCCTATTCCCTGACCAAGAAGGACGAGAAGATAAGGACATTGGCGGTGGGCTTTATCCCACACATCATCCTCCTTGCCATAATCGCCGCCTTCATCATGATGGAGCCCGATTTCGGGGCGGCGGTTACCGTCGGTGTTATCGTCTTTATAATGCTCTTTATCGCCGGAGTGCGCTTTTTATACATATTTATATCGGGCGTCGCCGCCGTGCCGGTGATCCTCATCGGACTCAAGAGCGCCCCCTACCGCTGGGATCGGATAACGGCCTTTTTGGATCCCTGGGCCGATCCGAAGGGGGCGGGTTATCATATAATACAGTCCTTTCTCGCCTTCGGATCAGGCGGTTTCGTGGGAACCGGTCTGGGCGGGGGGACGCAGAAGCTGTTTTACATTCCGTATGCGTATTCGGATTTCATCTTTGCGGTAATCGGAGAGGAGCTGGGCTTTTTCGGGGCAGTCCTTATTGTCGTGGCGTTTTCCGTGTTCGCGGTCAGGGGTTTCAGGGCGGCGAGACTCGCTCCGGACCTCTTCGGGACGTATCTGGCCATGGGGATAACGTCTTTGATCACGCTCGAGGCGATAATGAACATCGGGGTCGTGGTGGGGCTTCTTCCCACAAAGGGGATGACTTTGCCTCTTTTGAGCTACGGGGGGTCGTCCCTTCTGGTCACCATGACCGCCGTGGGGATTCTCCTTAACGTCTCTGGCCAGGGAAGGGAGAGTATTGTCTTGGACAACAGAAAAGTGGGTGTAAGGTGAAGGTCGTAATTGCGGGGGGCGGCACGGGGGGGCATCTATTTTCGGGTCTTGCGGTTTACGAGAGGCTTATGGAAATGGGGGGCAACAGCGCCTATTTTATAGGGACGAGGGACGGAATCGAGGCGGAGATTCTTCCAAAGATGGGGCTTGACGTCTCGTTTATCCCCGTCTCGAAGTTCCGCAGAAGCGGGATCAGGGCGAAGGCCGTCTCTCTTCTCCTTATCCCCGCTTCCGTCCTCTCTGCCTTGAGATACATCTTAAGGATAAGGCCGGACGTGACGCTGGGGGTGGGGGGCTTCGCATCCGGGCCCACGGTCTTGGCCTCGATATTGAGAGGGATACCGACCGCCGTGATAGAGCAGAACTCGGTGGCCGGATTTACCAACCGCCTTTTGGGGAGATGGGTAAAGAGGGCCTTCCTCGGCCTTCCGGGGGCGGAGGAGGCTTTCCCCCAGGGGATCGGTCTCTTCACCGGGAATCCGGTAAGGAAGTCTCTCTTTGACATACCGCCCGTCGATGAAAAGAGGGATTCATTCTGCGTCCTCGTCTTCGGCGGGAGCCAGGGGGCGAGGAGGATAAACGAGCTTGTCACCGATTGTCTTGAATGGCTCAGAGATTACCGGGAGCGGATCGAATTCATCCACCTCACCGGCCCCAGCGATTACGCCTGGGTAAAGGATAAATACGACAAGAGCGGAGTAAGGGCGGAGATATACGACTTCAAGGGCGACATGGAGTCCCTCTACAAGAGGGCCGATTGGGTAATCTCGAGGTCGGGGGCGATGACGGTGTCGGAGCTTTCGGCCGCAGGAAGGCCGTCGCTTTTGATTCCGTACCCCTTCGCCGTGGACGACCATCAGGCGAAAAACGCCCAGTATCTTGTCGATGCGAGGGCCGCGGTGATGTTCAGGCAGGAGCGGCTTTCCGGAGATAAGATCGCCGAGATGATAATCTCGGCGATGTCGGAGCGGGGGGAGCTTTCGAGGATGGGAAGGCGCGCGAGGGAGGCGGCAAGGCGCGACGCCGCCGAGGCGATAGCAAAAGACCTTTTTGACTTGGTCGGTGAAAACTGATGGCAAGATCGAAAACGGATAAAAAGGGTGGAGGCTACAGAGGCTTTCACAAGGTCCACTTCATCGGGATCGGGGGGATAGGTATGAGCGGGATAGCCGAGGTCTTGATAAATCTCAACTACGAAGTCTCAGGCTCCGACCTTAAGAAGGGGGAGATAACAGAGAGGCTTAAAACCCTGGGGGCGGTGATCCACTATGGCCACGCCGCCAAGAACCTCACGGATGCGGACGTGGTGGTGGTGTCCAACGCCGTTAAGAGGGACAACCCCGAGGTGGTGGAGGCGGAGGCGAGGAATATCCCCGTCATACCGAGGGCTGAGATGCTGGCGGAGCTCATGCGGATGAAGTACGGCGTGGCGGTCGCCGGAACCCACGGAAAGACCACCACGACCTCGATGATGGCCACCGTCTTCGGAGTGGGGAACCTTGACCCAACGGTCGTTATCGGGGGGAAGCTGGATTACATCGGCTCCAACGCGAAGCTGGGCGAGGGAGAGTTCTTGGTCGCCGAGGCGGACGAGAGCGACGGCTCGTTCCTCATGCTTACCCCCACCATCGCCGTTGTGACAAACATCGAGGAAGAGCACATGGATCACTACGGGAGCCTCGAGGAGATAAAGGGGGACTTTACGACCTTTATAAACTCGATACCCTTTTACGGCCTCTCGGTACTCTGCCTCGACAACGAGAACGTCCAGGCGATAATACCGGAGGTGAAGAGAAGGTTCGTCACCTACGGTTTTTCCCCCCAGGCGGATTTCTACGCCACGGGGGTGACCTTCGAAGGGCTCAACTCCACCTTTACGGTCAACTACAGGGGTGATGTCTGGGGCGATATTACCCTCCACATGCCGGGCGCCCACAACGCCCTTAACGCCCTCTCGGCGGTGGCTGTGGGGATGGAGGTGGGACTCGACTTTGGGACGATACAGGGGGCGCTCTCCGGCTTTACCGGCGTCCACAGGCGGTTTCAGGTAAAGGGGGAGGCGGCCGGGGTTACGGTCGTCGACGACTACGGCCACCACCCGACTGAGATAACCGCGACCCTGAAGGCCGCCAGGAACTTCTGGAAGGGGAGGGTCGTTGCGGTCTTTCAGCCCCACAGGTACACCAGAACGAGGGACGCCCACGAGGGATTTCTGACCGCCTTTTTCTCGGCGGACGTCCTGGTGATGACCGATATTTACCCCGCGGGGGAGGAGCCGATCCCCGGAATTACCGGGCAGCGCCTCTTCGACGAGATCAGGGAGCGGGGGATGCGCGATACCCACTTCGTCTCGGACAAGGAAGATCTTCCGAAGGAGCTGATGAAGATCATAAGGCCGGGGGATCTGGTGATTACGCTTGGGGCGGGGGACATCTTGAGGGCGGGCGAGAGGCTGTTGGAGCTTCTCGATAAAAAGCAATAGAGACGAAAAGCGTTTTATATGCGGGGACGTTTTGGATATAGAGAAGACAGTCAGGGGGGAGGTCAGGCGCGGTGAGAGGATGGAATTCCATACCACCTACGGGATCGGTGGGCCGGTCGACCTCTTTATCGTCCCCGCGGATACCGATGACCTGGCCGCGGCGGTTAAGTATCTGGCCGGGGCGGGGATACCGGTATTCCCGCTGGGTATGGGGAGCAACGTCCTCGTCTCAGACTCCGGGTTTCGGGGGGCGGTGGTGTGTTTGAGGGGGATGAAGAATATAAAGGAAGCGGGAGAAAACAAAATCTTTGCGGAGGCGGGCGTTCCCCTCTCGCAACTCGTGGAGAAGGCGGCATCCAAGGCCCTCTCCGGCCTCGAGTTCGCCTCCGGGATTCCGGGAAGCGTAGGGGGGGCGGTGGTGATGAACGCAGGGGCGTACGGTGCGGAGATGGAAGGCGTGATCTTAGAGGTTACCTTCGTGGAGAAAGGGGGCAGTGTGAAGACGGTAAGTAGAAAGGATATGGACTTCCGGTACAGGCGACTCGTTATGGGGGAGGGGGAGATCGTGTCGAGCGCACTTTTTTTGCTCAAACCCGATAAAGAGGAGGCCGTCAGAAGGAGGATGGGCGAGAACAACGAGAAGCGGAGGGAAAAACACCCCCTGGGCGCCAAGTCAGCCGGATCGGTCTTCAAGAACCCGAAGGGGCCGGGGAGCGAGCCCGCGGGAAAGATAATAGAGGGCCTGGGCCTCAAGGGGAAGAGGATCGGCGATGCGGAGGTGTCGCCCCTTCACGGGAACTTCATAGTGAATCTTGGAAAGGCCAGCGCAAGAGATGTTCTGGAGCTTATCAATATTATCAGAAAAAGGGCGATGGAGGAGAGGGGGATAGACCTCCAGCTCGAGGTAAAGGTTCTGGGGGAAGACCGATGAACGTGGATCTGAAAGACATGGAGCCCTCGGAGTTCACGAGGAAGAAGCATGAGAGGCGCGGCGGGGAGAAGGGGGGGCGCTCGCTCATGGCGTCGTTTTTTAGGATATTTGTCTTTCTCCTTGTAATCTTCGGGGCCGTCTCCTTCTTCTTTGCGGGCCTTCCCAGGATCAAGGCGAAGCTCTTCGGGTCGGACTATTTCAGGCTGGAAAGGGTGGACATCGTGGGGGTTGTAAGGGCTGACAGGGGAGAGATAGTCAAGGCTGTCAACGTGGAGGCCGGGGGGAGCGTCTTGAAGACCGACCTCGCCGCGATAAGGGACAGGGTCGAAGAGGTCTCCTGGGTCAGGGAGGCGGAGGTGATACGGGAGCTCCCCGCAAGGCTCGTAATAAAGGTCAAGGAGCACAACCCAGTGGGGATTGTGGAGGTGGATGGGGGCTTTCTCTTCGTGGACGAGGACGGGGAGACGGCCGTGATAGACGAGGAGGTCCGGGGCTATCCACTATTCTCCGGTTTCAAGACGAAAGAAGAGCTGGTATACGGGGCGGGTCTTGTCGGCATGTTGATGGATGAGGGGATCGTCGGGGAGAATTCGATAAAGAGCGTCAGGTATGACGACATCATGGGATTTGCCGTGTTGACGAGGGGGGGCGTCCGCCTTCGATTCGGGGGGCCGCCCTTCGAAGAAAAGGTAAAGAGATTATCCATCGTCCTCTCCGATGCTATGGGGAGGGGGGAGATAGAATATATTTATTTGGATGTCGAAAACAGCGTTGTGGTCGGGAAGGGAAAATCTTAGACGATGTGAAAATGTAAGGTTCACAAGAAAATTATAAGGAGGTGATTTGAGATGTCGTCAAACGAAAACATTTTTGTGGGGCTCGATATCGGCACGACGAAGATATGCACGATTATCGGGGAAAATGTCGGCGGCGATGTTGAGATCATCGGGATAGGAAGCGCCCCCTCCAAGGGACTCAGGAAGGGGGTTGTCGTAAACATCGAGAGCACGGTGAATTCCATCAGGAAGGCGGTGGAGGAGGCCGAGCTTATGGCCGGAGTGGAGCTCAAGACCGTCTATGCCGGGATCGCCGGGGGACACATCAAGGGATTTAACAGCCACGGAATAATCGCCGTAAAGAACCGGGAGGTGTCGGAGGGGGATATAAAGAGGGTGATAGACGCCGCGAGGGCGATAGCCATTCCCGTCGACAGGGAGGTGATTCATATCCTCCCCCAGGAGTATATCGTGGACGATCAGGACGGGATTCAGCAGCCGCTGGGGATGAACGGGGTAAGGCTAGAGGCGAAGGTCCATATAGTGACCGGGGCCGTGACGTCCGCCCAGAACATCATCCGCTGTGTCAACAGGACGGGGATGGACGTTTCGACCATAGTTCTCGAGCAGCTGGCGTCGGCGAAGGCGGTGCTTTCGGAAGACGAGAAGGAGCTGGGCGTGGTGATCGTGGACATCGGCGGCGGCACAACGGACGTTGCGGTCTTCTCCGAGGGGAGCATAAAGCACACGATGGTGATAACGCTGGGCGGGAACCACCTGACCAACGATATCGCGGTGGGGTTGAGGACGCCGATGATCGAGGCAGAGAGGATAAAGAAAAAGAGCGGGTGCGCCATGGCTTCTCTTGTGGACAAGGACGAGACGATCGAGGTTCCCTCCGTAGGCGGAAGGAAGCCGAGGATTATCTCCCGCCAGATATTGGCCGAGATAATAGAGCCGAGGGTGGAGGAGATATTGTCCCTAGTGCAGCGGGAGGTGGCAAGGAGCGGTTACGGCGACCTCCTCGCGTCGGGCGTGGTCTTGACGGGAGGCTCTTCCCTCTTGACCGGAATTGCCGATATGGGGGAGCACATATTTAACATGCCGGTCCGGGTGGGCTACCCAAGGGGGATAAGCGGGCTTGTCGATCTGGTCAACAGCCCCATGTACGCCACCGGTGTGGGACTCGTCCTCTATGGCTCCGCCAACGGCGGGAGTGCCCGCTTCAAGGTCGGCGACGGGAACATCTTCGGCAAGGTGACCGAGCGGTTCAAGGAGATTATCAGGGACTACTTTTAAGGGAGTTGGTGAAACCAATGGATATGTTCGAGTTAATGGAAAATCTCCAGGGCGGCGCCCGCATAAAGGTCATAGGAATCGGCGGCGGCGGCGGGAACGCCGTGGACAACATGGTCCAGATGGGACTTATCGGAGTCGACTTCATCTGTGCCAACACCGACTCCCAGGCGCTGAACGCATCGGTGGCTCCCCTGAAGCTTCAGATAGGCTCGAAGCTGACCAGGGGGCTCGGGACGGGGGCTGATCCTGAGATCGGAAGGAAGGCGGCGGAGGAGGACAGGGAGAAGATCAGAAAGGCGCTCGCCGGGGCCAACATGGTCTTCATCACGGCCGGGATGGGGGGCGGCACGGGAACCGGCGGGGCCCCGGTGTGCGCAGAGGTGGCAAGGGAGGTCGGGGCGCTCTCCGTGGCGGTCGTCACGAAGCCCTTTCACTTCGAGAACAAGAAGAGGATGAAACAGGCCGAGGCGGGAATCGAGGAGCTCGAGCAGTATGTCGATACCCTTATCTGTATCCCGAACCAGAGGCTCTTGGAGATAACCGGAAGGCAGGAGACGCTGATTACGGCCTTCAAGAGGGCCGACGAGATACTCTACTGCGCCGTCAGGGGGATATCCGACCTGATAAACATCAGGGGCCTTATCAACCTCGACTTCTCGGACGTGAAGACGATCATGGAGGAGACCGGGATGGCCATCATGGGGACCGGAAAGGCTGAGGGGAAAGAAAAGGGGGTCGAGGCGGCGAAGAGAGCGGTAACCAGCCCGCTCTTGGAAAATATCTCCATCAGCGGCGCCAGGGGAGTCCTGGTAAACCTCACGGGTGGAGAAGACCTCTCGATGGAGGATGTCGAGGGAGCAATGTCGTTCATTCAGGGCGAGGCCCACGAAGATGCAAACATCATCTTCGGAGCCGTCATAGACAACAAGATGAAGGAAGAATTCATGGTGACGGTAATCGCCACCGGCTTTGCGAAGGGGGAGAGGAGGCTCAGCCGGGAATTGGTGCGCATAGCACCCCTCAATACGTCCATAGCGGAAGAAAAGGGCCTCGATACGCCCACCTTCATAAGGAAAGAGAGGGAGGAGCTGGCTCTCCAGAAGGTCACGAGGGGAGTCCGTGTGCCGAACGACGAGGATTCCGAGTACGACATCCCGACCTTTATGAGGAAAAAGGCGGACTGATATAGTACACAGATGGAGAGGCTGGGATTAAAAATCTCGTGTCACGACGATACGAAAGATACCTCAGGGAGCTTTACGGCGAGGAGATAAACCTCACGGGCGGGGGCGGAGACGGGGGACTCTCCGTCTGTATCGTCTACCCGAACCGCTATCGCGTGGCGATGAGCAACCTCGGTTTCCTCTCGGTCTACAGGGTCGCCCGGGATACCTTCGGGGTAAGCGCAGAGCGGGCGACGCTCCCCGACCCGGAGCACGAGGCGGAGATTCAAAGAAAGGGAAAATCGATCCTCTCGATCGAGTCCCTAAGACCGTTAAGACAGTTTGACGCACTCCTTTTTTCAATATCCTTTGAAAACGATTTCATAAACCTCCTGAAAATCTTGAAACTCTCGGACATTTCCATCCGCTCCGAGGAGAGAGGCGGGGACTCCCCGATAGTCGCGGCCGGAGGGGCGGCGGTGATGATAAACCCGGAGGCACTCTCCCCCTTCGTCGACTTTTTTGCCCTGGGAGACGGCGAGGAGCTTGCGGAGGAGATACTCACCATTCTGTTCGACCTGAAGATGTCGGGCGGACCAAAAGACGAGATAATGGACAAGGTCTCCTCGATCCCCGGGGTATACGTCCCCCGCCGCTTCGAGGCCAGATACGACCGCAAGGGGAGGGTGGAGAGCTTTAAAAACGTCGCCGGAGGAAGCGACCGTGTGGTCGTGAGGAAGATGGACAGCCTCTCTTCGGGGAAGTTTTCGTCGTCGGTCGTCACGCCGAACACCGAGTTCTCAAACATGTTTCTGGTGGAGATGGGAAGGGGCTGCCCCTTCTCCTGCGCCTTCTGCATAGCGGACTCCGTCTACGCCCCGGTGAGGATGAGGGGGGGCGGGGAGATAATCGAGGAGATAAGGAGAGGCATGAATCTCACCGGAAAGGGGGGGCTATTGGGCCCGGCGGTCTCCAGCCACCCCGATCTCCTTACCGTCCTCGAAAGGATAAGGGAGCTTGGGGGGAGCGTGGGGATTCCATCCATGAGGGGCGAGATGTTGACCGACGACCAGATAGGATGCCTGAAGGAGTTGGGGGTCAAGACGATAACCGTGGCCCCTGAGGCGGGAAACGAGGGGCTGAGAAAGGCCATTGGGAAGGGGATCGACGACGACCGGTTCTTCGACCTGGTGAAAAGGAGCGTTGCCGCCGGCATTTTCAACGTCCGCCTCTATTTCTTGGTGGGTCTCCCGGGGGAGACCGACGATGATGTCTCGTCGGTGGCCGAGTTCGCAAAGAGGGTCAGGCACATAGTGATAAGCACAGGCAAAAGCACTGGAAGGGCCGGGAGGGTCACGGTGTCGATCACCCCCATTGTCCCGAAGCCGCACACCCCCCTGATGTGGATGGGGATGGAGGAGCCGGGGGCCTTAAACGGAAAGATAAAGAAGATCACGAAGACATTGAAAAAGGCGGGGGGGATAACCGTCGTTTCGGAGCCTCCCAACTGGTCGTACGTTCAGGCGCTTATCTCCAGAGGGGACAGGAGGGTCGCAGATATAGTGGAGGGGGCGCTCCACAAGGGCGAGGACTGGAAGGGGGCAATGAGGGAGTCGTCAATCAACCCCGACTTCTACGTCCTCAGGGAGCGGGACGAGGACGAGATATTTCCGTGGGACTTTCTCGACTACGGGATCGACAAGAAGGCTCTATATGGGAGGTATCTCAAGATAAGATCAAAGGTGAAATAGAAAGAGCATTGTTGGCGGGGCGATATCGAAGTTAAGACCATGTTGACTTTCGACTTCTTTTCTGGTATCTTCAAATTTATGAACATAAATAAGGACAGAGGGGAGTTGAGAAAGGAGATATGGCGGCGCGCCCTGGACAACATGACGTTCGGGGCGGACAAGCGGGACGTCGTCTTTAAGTCTCTTCTCCTCTCCTTTTTCGCAATGATCTTTACTATACCCTATTTTTACTATCTCTTCGTTGCCGTTCCGGCTGAAATCGGATCACAAAAAAATCAGGGCGTCTGGTTGTTTCTGGTCATTGAGCTTTTGATGCTTTTTATCCTCCTCTTTCTCTCTTCCGTGATAGGCCTCTCGTTCTCAAAGAGGTACGATCTCCCCGGATTTGGAGATGTGAAAAAGTTTTTGAAATCGATTCCGATCCTCTTTGTGATAGGGATCGTCATGATAGCCGTCTCTTTTTATTTTTTCGACCGCTTCTACTTCGAGATCTCCCCCCAGTCGTATCCGGGAGAGTACAAGTATCTCTTTACCCTGCCGTTCAAGGGCGCCCTCATGGACGAGATTATCCTGAGGCTCGGCATGACGACCATCGCGGTGGGGTTGTTGAGACACAAGGAGGCCGGGGTGGTCCTCGTCTCGGCCCTCTCCGCCTTTATGGTCATCAAATACAACGAGTTTGTGGGCATCCCCCTTCAATTCGATTACCTCTTTATAAGCCAGCTATTTTTTTCCTTCTGCGCAAATTTTCTTTTGGGCTACCTCTTCGTCAGGTACGGCCTCCTCTTCGCGATGGGTTTGAAGTTCGTCTTCGGGCTTAAATACATTGTGGTCACCCTGCTCCTTGGCACGGTGGGATGGGGAGTTATATGAAAAGGGTGAGATTCCGGCCGTTCGCCACTAATAGATCTGTCGGGGCGATTGTCGCCCTTGTCGCCTCCGCCGTCGTCGCGTTCTCGCCCGGGGGCGCCGCGGCGGAAGAGGAGTGGCTGAGAAGAGAGCTCCTTTCGGGGATTAACCGGATATACAATCTGGATATTGTGGGTGGGGAGAGGGTCTTTTTGGGTATCTCAAAAAAGGCGCCCGAAAACCCCGCCCCGTGGATATATCGGGCCATGGCACGGATGTCCTATCCGCCGAGGGACGGCGACAAGTTCGACTCGAAGGAGGGGGACATCTTGAAGCTTCTTGATACGGGGATTGCTCTTTCGGAGAAGTCCATCGAAGGGCTAAAGGGGGAGGATCTGGGGAGGGCAAAGCTCCTTATGGCCACGGCCCACGCCCTCAAGGCCGAGCTTTTTTTGAGACAGAAACGGTACCTCAAGTCGGTGGAGTACGGCTTTCGGTCGGTGAAGTATCTTGACGAGGCCCGCGAAATCTCCCCAAACGACCCCGATATCCTTTACGCCGTGGGGCTTTTGAAGTACGGCTCCGCCAACGTCCCAAACGTGTTGAGGCCGTTTCTCTCCCTGGTCGAGCTGAGGCCGGACAAGGAGCTCGGCCTCTCCTACATCAGGATGGGAGCCGAGAGGGGCATCTACTCCGCAGGGGGGGCCAAGTTTTTCCTCATGCTTATATCGGTAAGTGAGCTGGAGGACTACAAGACCGCGGCGAAGCTCGGGAAGGAGCTTGTTGGAAGATACCCGAACAACCCGGAGGTCTACTTTCCCTACGCCTACGCCCTCTCGGAGATCGGGGACTATGAGGGCGCATTTATGGTGGTGGATGAGTTCAAGGCGAAGGCAAGGGCGGCGACTCCCTACTTCGACGACGCCCAGAAGGGGAGGCTTCACCACCTCGTGGGAAAGGTATTGATGGATTTGGGAAGGCTTGATGAGGCTGGGGACGAGCTTGAAAAGGCGCTTGTCGTTACCGACGGCAACTATGATTGGGTGCGCCCCCTGGCGCTGGCCAGGCTCGGCATGATCCACGACCTCAGGGGAGAGAGGGAGGAGGCGCTGAAGAGGTACAGAGAGGCGGTCGACACGGGGATTGAGGGAGCGGGCAAGGCCCTCGCCGAGAAGTATATGAAGGAACCTTACTCCAAGGAGGGAGTCAAGGGAGGCGAAAAGCCTGACGTTAAAGAGAAGGGCGGCGGGGCGAGCTCAGGGCCTTTCAAGAGCGGCAAGGGGAGGTCCGGCTTTTGATTGAGGCCAGGCGGATATTAGGTATGTAGTCGCTCTTTTGTCGTGGCGCAATCGCGACGGGTTGGGTCTATTTCGTCGAGGATCGGATCGCCGGCGGAGAATGTCGTTTAAGCCGGTCTTGACAAATATCGAGATTCTGTTATCCTCGAACCAATCGTTTGTATTTCAGGGACGGGGATAAATATAGAAACCTCAATACCTTTTTTAGATGAGGTATGCAGAAATCGGATTGATTACAACTTTTGAAACATTTTAGAGGGCGTCAGTATGCAGCGTTTAAGTTACGATCCAAAACATCCCAGGTATACAATCTTCGACGTGGAGTTTTCGATCGAGATATTTACCTACGAAAACGTATACGGGCTTGACCCCGACAGGAGCGAGCTGAAGGTAGAGGGGGATAAGGCGATCCTTACCGCCCGGGGGTTGACCTGGGCCGGGGGGGTGGAGAAGTGCGACGGCGGGGCGATGCTCCTTGTGGAGAAGCTCGACTCCGACTCCCCAAGGCTGAGGTTCAAGGTGGAGGCGGCGTTCAAAGACAAGCTCAGGGCGGTTAAGGTCATTATCTACGGCCTTAAGGGGGAGGACGTGACAAGCGACCACTCCGAGAAGCTCCCCTTCCCTTGGGGGGGCCTCACCTTCGATTACCCCCGCTGGGATTACGAGTACAAGCTGAAGATGCCGATTGTCTTTTTGAGGGACGGGAATACATATACCTACTTCGCCGCGAAGGACGAAGCGGTCTCCCCGAAGCGCTTCTCCTTTATCCCCAAAGAGGACGGGACGGGCGCCGTGGACGTGGAGCTGATTTACGAGGCTACGGCCAACGAGGCCTCAGAGATGATCGACACAGCACCCTGGGAGATGGGGACTACGAAAGACACTTCGGCCGAGGCGTCGAAATTCCTCGACTGGATTGCCGTGACGTACGGCTTTTCGACCTACGAGACGAGGGGCGACGTCCCGGCCTGGTTTAGAGACGTCAGCCTTGTCCTCTCCATCCACGGGATGCACTTTACCGGATATATTTTTAATACCTACAAGGAGATGCTGAACGTCATAAAGTGGTTTGCAAAGAGGATGGAAGGGAAGAGGCTCCTCGCATATCTGCCCGGATGGGAGGGCCGCTACTACTGGCAGTACGGCGATTACCGCCCCGAGCCGAGGCTGGGGGGCGTCGAGGACTTCAAGAGGCTCGTCGAGGGGGTGAGGGAGCTGGGCGTCAGATTAATGCCGATGTTCGGGGCGAACTGTACGAACAGAGAGCACCCCGATTTCCCGGACTACGGGCCGATCTCCCTCCTCCACGACGCCTCCGGTACCCAATTTTTGGGAAACCGCCCCGACTGGAGCACCGACAGGTCGTACGACCCCGGCTGGCAGATATGGCTCAACCCGGCGGCCCCGGCGTGGCAGGAGAAGCTGATCGAGTCGCTCACCTCAATAATAGACGGCTACGGCATTGACGCGATATTTCTGGACACCCACGACACCTGGACGAACGATCCCTATTATCAAGTATACGAGGGGTGGAAGGTTATCAAGGCGGAGCTCAAGTCGAATCGGCCGGAGCTGCTCGTCGCCGGGGAGCTCTGGTACGACGCGCTCTTGGGCATCACGCCCCTGACCCAGTGGGGCGGGCCGGCCCACTGGCCCGGGATCTTCGAGAAGTATGCCCGCTCGACTCCGCATCTCTGTTACCCCTCCCCGTGCCGGGGGAGCACCGGGGTGCACGAGTTCGGCTACGGCCCCTTCGCTATGCCGACCTTGACCAAGGAGCAGATTCCGATGGTTACGATCGTTGACGGAACGGTGGCCGCGGCCCCGGACAGGCTTATGGAATACGTAAAGCTGGCTGAAGATTACGCCGAGGGCTTTTTGGACAAATAGGAGATGATTGGATAAAGATATTTAAAAAAAGGGGGGCCGGAAAAACGGCCCCCTATATAAAACGTCGTGGTTGATCGGCTTACCAGCGGTAGAATCCACCTCCGCCGGAACCGCCTTTACCACCACGTCCCTTGCCGTAGTATCCCATTCCATGGCCCATCCCCGGGCCCATGCCGTAGCCAGGGCCTATGCCGAAGCCACGTCCGCAAAACGCGTAAGGATTGGCCTCGAGCTGCTCCTTGGTCAGTAATTTCCGGGCGCTGTCCCTGAATTTCTTCTTAAGATCATATTCCTTGTCCCTGAGATCCCTGATCTCCTTTTCAACCCTGTCGATTTTATTGAGATCGGGCTTGTCGGCCTGATAGAGCGTCATGAGCTCGATACGCTTCAGCTGCATCTCCGTTCTTATCTTTGATTTATCTGTGACGTCCTTTCTCATAAGGTCGGAGAGCTTTTTCTGCTGATCTTCGGTCAGCTTAAGGGCCGAGTTGTATCCCCACAGGCATTCGCCGGGACCGTATCCGGGCCCGTATCCGGGACCGTAAAAGGGACGGGTCGGAGGTGCGGCCTCATCGGTCTGTGTGAATGCCGAGACCGCAAATATCAGCATCGCCGCGGCAAAAACCGCAGCTCCTATTGTTAATCCTCTTTTCATATCTTTTCTCCTTTTTTTCGGTTTAGGTTTTTTACGCTTGGTATACCAAAGAAAGCAAATATAAATAGAAACTCGGGCTTTGTCCTCGTTTGTTTTTTCGGTGCTCTGATTCTACTTAGAGCCCCCCTTGCCCTTGGACTTATTGACGCCTGAATTATTGCCGCTGCTGCCTCCATTGCCGTTGCCGCCCCTGTGTCTGTTTCCGTTTCCGGTGTTCGCGCTGCCGGAAGCATCGGTATTGGCATTGCTGTTAAGCCCGCCTCCCGTCGTGCAGTTAGATCCGTCCCGGAGACGCTGGCGGCTGGTGTTTTGGCTCTGCAACTTGTCGCTCACCTCCGCCCTTGCCGATCCGCTCCACCAGCTCGTGCCGAGGGAGCCGAAGGCGAAGACGGCAACTAATATTGTCAGCAGCTTTATTGCTTTTCTAATTCTCATTCTGATTGTTTCTCCTTATTGTTTAAGCCCGCTTCATTTGTCTCCAGATAAATTGTGAAAATATTTAGCAAGGCTCTTATTTCTCTATATCTTTGGGTTCACCGCCGTCGATCTCCTTTTCTCCCGGTTCGCTAACTTCGGACTGCGGCGGCTCTTTGACCTGGAGTTCGTCATCTCCCCACTTTTTTGTCTTATTCTTACTCCAGCCCCGTCGATGGCTTCTATCGCCCTTCCAATTTTTGTTATCGTACCTCTTGCCTTCGAAGCCGGGGGAATACTTGCTCCCTGGACGCATATATTTCTCTATGTGGCTGTCCAGCAGTTTGACCTGATCCGGAGTGAGGACCCCTCTTACCGATATGATCTTTCTGACGAAAATCTTTTCCATATCGAGCTCCAGGGCCGATATCTCGGCGATCTTCTTGTCTATCTCCTCGAGGTTCGGGTCCTCCTTGTTGATGAGGGTGAACAGCTCTTTCCTGTTGTCGGATATCGTTCTTCTGCAGGCTTCGAGTTTTTCGTTGTTCTCTTCGAGAATCTTATTTATATCCTCTTTCTGTTGGTCGGTTATTTTGCACTCGCTCTCGAACCATTTCGGCAGCCCCGGCGGCCCCGATCCGGGCCGTCCCGGCAGATGACGCTCCGGGCGGGGCTCCGGCGGTCGTAATCTAGGGCCTATGCGCTCCGATCCCTTTTCAGAAATCCCCCGATACAGGAACATGCCGAAGAGCCCCACGTTAATTCCGAGGGATACTACGAGGATGGTAATCAATGCTTTTTTATTCATCTGTATCCTCCGTTTCGCTTGCGAAGTATAAGCTTGTCAGTGAATCGCCGTTGGAATATGAGATCTTTTCAATCATGTAATCGAGGGAGGAGTCGGAGGAGGAATCGCCGTTCACGTATATGGCGGTGTTGGACGATCCCGGCGTAAGTATCCCCGAAAAGATGCCTATAAATATCCCGACCGCGGCGGCGATCGCGTAGGAGAAGGAGGGACGAGACATAGGTCTGATCCCCCACCACGGGAACAGCCTCTTGATCGGGTGTAATACCCCTTCATTTTCGAGCGATCTGATCTCTCTCGCCACGGAAGCCGAGATGTCGTATCTGTCCGGAATAGTAACGGGTTTAAGGGCGCCGGCGACCCCCGACATAAGGACCTTTTCCTGATCAAGCGCCTCCCTGCAGGGAGTGCACTCTTTGATGTGGTCTTGGAGCTTTTTTTCCCTCTTCGGATCGAGCTCCCCATCGAGGTACGGCCCGAAGAGCGCCTCGGCCCACCTGTGGGCCCCTTTTTCTCCCTTTATTGTCTTCTTGTATAGTCTCATAATATCGCCCTGAATTTATATAAGAGCGTCATGGCCCATTAGTAGTTTTTTGTATCCCGTTATTTTGTCGGATAATCTCATAATACTGTCCTCTCACCTATATAAACAGCCATCCTTAAAGAATCATGCGGAAAATATTCGGTCGATCGAAAATTATCCCTCAAATATGATTCTCCCAAGTCTTGGATTCTTGAAAAACATTTCCGCTCATGTCCCCAATAGTAGTTATATAAAACACCGTTTCCTCCCTTCCCCCCTATCCAAGTAATAAACCTTCGACAAATCTCCCCTCAAGGTCAGGCGAACATCTCACCAGTGATTCCCCTCTTTTTCAGCTCCGCCTTGAGCTTTGCCTTTGCCCTTATAAGGAGCGACTCCACGCCGGCCACACTTCGTCCGGTGGTCTTGGAGATTTCGGCGTAGCTTATCCCCTGGGTGTATTTAAGGATAATAACAGAGCGCTCAGCGGGATTGAGCCTTAACAGCGCCTCCCTTATGGTCTGAGAGGTTTCAGCCGCCATCGTCTCCGTCTCGGGATCGATCCCCTCGTAGTCCGGGGGGTCGACCCCGTCTTCGTTATCTAAGGATCTTGTGTCGGGCCTCTTCTTTGCGATGAGCTCGTTGATGGCGAGGTTGTGGGCCACCCTGAACAGGTAGGTCGTAAACTTCGCCTCCGGCTTGTACCTGTCCCTGGCCTTGTAGATCTTGAGGAAGACCTCCTGGGCGAGCTCCGCGGCGGTATCGAGATTTCCCGAGTAGCGTAAAAAATAGTTTATCAGTCCGCTCTGGTGCCTCTTGACGATAACGTCAAAGGCGGACTTGTCCCCCTCGGCCGCGGCCGCCATTGCCTCGAAGTCGGACATCTCCCCTTTTTGAGCGTTTATATCCACTATATTATTTTAACACTATTTAAGGCAAAATCCTTCGGATTTTGTTATTTTATCCGTCGGCAATAAACTAAAAAACGAAAAAATTTCCACAACTGGATGGAAAAGACTATTTTTATGTGATATTATTATCTGCTTGAAATCTTTTTTTAAGTTTGATGTTGGAGGCAGGTGTGAACAAAAAGAAAGCCCACCCATTTGTAAAGGAGATAACCTTTCTCGGCATTATTGTGTCGTTCTTGTTATTGTTTCCGTTATCCCTCTTCGCACAGGGAGAGGCGGACTTCCCCGAGAGGGCTGTCGAAGAGCTGAAGAAGTGTCAGGAGAGGGCAAATGCGCTTAACGAATACACGCTGACCCTTATAAAGCAGGAAAGGATAAGGGGAAAGCTCAATCCGGCCCAGAATATCTACGTCAAGTGGAAAAAGCCGTTGATGATCTATCTGAAGATCAACAGCGGCAATGACAGCGGGAGGGAGATAATCTACGTAAGGGGCAAAAACAACGACAAGATGATAGTAAGCCCGGGCGGGATTCTCGGGGCTATAACGATCAAAATCTCTCCTGAAAGCCGCATGGCAATGAGAAACAACCGCCACAGCGTGGCCGAGGCCGGAATGGCGTCAACAATGAGGAGGATAAACACTACGATAAAAGAGGACATGAAAAAGCCGAATCACAAGATCCGCCTTACATACGTCGGCGAGGAGATGTACGGCGATACCGAGACGGTTCACGTCAGGGTGGAAAACAGCAGCTACGCGGCCAGGACCGAGATATATATCTACAAAAGTTCTCGCTTGATCTACGCCCTCTTCTCCTACGACGAGAAGGGGGGTCTCATCGAGTCGTATATATATAAAGATATAAAGACCGATGTCGATCTCACGGACAAGGACTTCGATCCGAAAAATAAGGAGTACAAATTTTAGCGTGTGCCGGGCAAATATCGTTTTTCCCGGGTTACAAGTATATTTATATTGACAAAAAAAATTAAAAATATATAATTCGTTACCATACAAATCTGTTCTTTGAATTTTTGTTTTTGGGATCGGCGATCTTGTTTCGCGGCGGGGGGTCGGCAATTTTTGGTTGTTGGGATTGGAGGTAACTGTTCAACGTGGGTTGGCAAATTTCGGTTGGGGAGTTGGAGAGAACAATCTGGTGTGGGTCGGCAAATTTCGGTTGGGGAGTTGGGGGGAACAATCTGGTATGGGTCGGCAAATTTTGCTTGTCGGGGTTGGAGGTAACTATCTATCATGGGTCGGCAAATCTTGCTTGATGAGTTGGAGGCAGCTGTTCAGCATGGGTCGGCAGATTTTGCTTGTCGGGGGGTGGTGATTATTGGGAAGGATTGGTAGTTATCGGGAGGGAGTGGCGGTTTTTGGGGGAGATTGGGGGATGGTGGGGTATTAATGTATGTTGCAAACTCCGGGAATTCAACGGCGCCGTGAAGCTCGATCTCAGGGAAGACGGTGGAAAACCGTCGCTGCCCCGCAACTGTTAGCGGGGAGTTCCAATAATCGGCCTAGGCTGTCGGCGGCAATCTTTGCCCGCCTATATAGTATGGCCGTATTAACTCCCCCAAGCCAGGAACCTGACCGATTCCCGATAGGATTTAAGCGTGTCTCATCAAGGCCGATGGAGGAAACGGTTCATTTTAAATCAACTCCCGGTGATATTGGGACACGCCCGTCTTCCGAGGGGGGGACGGCCTCAAGAATCGAAGCCGAGCCGTGAACCGATCTATGGAGCTAAAGGTTGAATAGGATCGGTACATTGCCGCCCGGTATGATCACATTTGATCCTCGTTTGATATTCGCCAATCTGTATTCGATTTTTACCCCGACCCTCTCCGGTCGGGGTTTTATTTTGAAAAGAGAAAAGACATTAATCAGGTCGGCCGTTTTAGTATTAATACTAATATCAGCTCTTCTCGTTGTCCTCGCGGCGGCGGCGGCCCACGCCTCGGAGAGGCGCATCGTCGACCAGATGGGCCGAACGATAACCGTCCCGGAAAACCCGAAGAGGATTGTCTCGCTGGCCCCAAACATAACGGAGATACTCTTCGCCGTGGGCGCGGGAAGCAAGGTCGTCGGCGTAAGCGAGTTCTCCGACTACCCGGAGGCCGCCCGCTCCCTCCCGAAGGTGGGCACCTACATAAAGCCTAATCTCGAGAGGATCGTGGAGCTCTCCCCCGATCTGGTGATCGCCACCGCCGACGGTGAGAAGGAAAAGGAGATAGCAAAGCTCCAAACATTGGGGATACCGGTCTACGTCATAAACCCGACCGATATATCGGGGATAATCGAAACCGTCCGGGAAATAGGGACGCTCGTGTCGAAGGGAAAGGAGGCGGAACGCCTCGCCCGAGGGATGGAGAGGAGGATCGACGAAGTAAGGGCGCGGGTCAAGGGCCTAAAGAAAGTCAGGGTCCTCTTGACCTTTTCGGTGGAGCCGATCATAACGATGAGCTCGGGGACGTTTCAGGACGACCTTATAAATATCGCCGGGGGCGTTAATATCGCCGCAGGCGAGAGGGTCCGCTATCCCCAGTTTTCCATGGAGGAGATAATCGTCAGGGCGCCGGAGGTCATAGTCATAACGACGATGTCTCCTGGTGATGTCGACAAAAGGGAGGTCAAAATCTGGTCGAGGTTTGGGGCAATTCCGGCCGTGGCAAAGGGGAGGATATATACGATAGACTCGGACATCGTCGACCGCCCCTCGCCAAGGATCGTCGACGGGCTCTACGAGCTGACAAGGCTCCTCCATCCGGAGGCATTTCCAGAGAGGGGGAAGACGGATGGGAATTAGGGGAAGATTAATAGTCTCTACCGTAATCTTGGTCGCACTGGCGGCGGCCGTGGCGGTTTTTTCCCTCGGGGTGGGATCGGCGAAGCTCTCGTTTGCGAAGGTTATATTCGCCGTCTTCAACCCCGGTAGCATCTCCCCCGAGGTAAAGATGATCCTCTTCGGCCTCAGGCTTCCCCGTCTCCTGATGGGACTTCTCGCCGGGGGGGCGCTGGCGCTCGCCGGCGTGGTCTTCCAGGCGCTCCTGAGAAATCCCCTCGCCGATCCCTTCATCCTGGGCGTCTCCAGCGGGGCCGCCCTCGGAACCATCGCCGTCTCCGTGTTCGGGGGGACCGTCCTTTTCAACCTCTTCGGGACGGACACCGCCGTTGTCGTGAAGAAGTTCTACGCCTTTATCGGGGCGATGACGACCGTCTACATCGTCTTCAGGGTGGCCAGGGTAAAGGAGCGCCTCTACCCGAACACCATGCTCCTCACGGGAGTGATCGTCAACGCATTTTTCTCCGCCGGGATCATGTTTCTGGTCTCCATATCCCAGAGCGACAAGATCCACGGGATATTCTTTTGGCTCATGGGAAACCTCTCCCTCGTCTCGTACGATGAGGTGGTCGTCGTGCTTGTTTTATCGATAATCTCGTTTTTTGCGGTCTACTATCTCGCCCGGCCGATGAACCTGCTGTTGAGCGGAGAGGAGGCCGCCGCTTCTCTGGGGGTGGAGGTCGAGAGGATAAAGGAGTTTCTCTTCATCCTCGCCTCGATACTCACGGCATCCGTGGTCTCCGTTGTGGGGGTGGTCGGCTTTGTGGGGCTCGTCATCCCCCACATGATGAGGATGGTGGTGGGGCCTGACCACCGCGTCCTGATACCGGCGTCGTTCCTCTTCGGGGGGTCGTTTCTCGCCCTTGCCGACACCGCCGCAAGGACGATAGTCTCCCCCCTGGAGCTTCCGGTGGGGGTTCTGACGGCACTCTTTGGGGCGCCCTTCTTTATCTATCTTTTGAGGAGGGAGATGTGAGCCTGATAGAGGGAAAGGGACTCCACTTCAGCTATGAGGGGAATGGAGGGTGGGTAATAAATGGTCTAGACTTCTCGGCCGACCCGAAGGAGATGGTCGCGGTCATCGGCCCGAACGGGTCGGGCAAGAGCACCCTCTTAAAGCTCCTGACCGGAATACTGAAACCCCAGAGGGGGGAGGTGCGCCTAAGGGAGAGGCCGCTCAGGGATTACTCGAGGAGGGAGATATCCCAAAATATGGCGCTCGTGGCCCAGGAGGGGATGGGGGACTTCCCCTTTACCCTGCTCGACGTGGTGCTGATGGGGAGGGCGCCCTACCTCAAGGGATTCGCCCTCGAGGGAAAGGGGGACATGGAAAAGGCGATGTGGGCGGTCGATGTGACTGACCTCTCCAGGCTCTACAGGAGAAATATACAGGAGCTCTCCGGCGGCGAGCGCCAGCGGGCCTTCATAGCCCGCGCCCTGGCCCAGGACACGGGGCTTCTGTTTCTGGACGAGCCTACCGCCTTTCTCGATATAAAGCACCAGATATCTCTTTTAAGGCTGATTCGGGAGCTCAACGTAAAATATGAAAAGACGATTGTCTCCGTGACCCACGACATAAATCTCGCCTCGTACTTTTACGACAGGATAGTCCTCCTCTCCAAAGGGGAGGTCTTCGCCTCCGGGACGCCGGAGGAGGTGATTACCGAGGGGAACATGAGGGAGGTCTACGATGCCGAGATAACGGTGGATATAAATCCGGTCTTTAAGAGGCCGAGAATAACTATTTCAGGAGGTTTGATGAAATAACCATCCCCGGGATGCACGGGAAGACGGTTGGAATCCGTCGCTGCCCCGCATCTGTATTGGGAGCGAAAGCCGCAGACATGCCACTGCAAACGTTGGGGGACTGCGCCTGATCTCTTAGTCGTTTTTGAGATCTTCGTCGCGATTTAAGCGGGATGATTTCAACGAGAGATCCCATGAGGCGCGCCCCGTTTGTTGGGAAGGCGCGGCGAGTAGGAAGCCCTAAGCCAGAAGACCGATCCCTGGGAAATAATACCGACCCTTTTCGAGGGCGAAAGGAGGTAAATATGGAAAGGAAGACTTTTCAAACAAGGGGGCCTTGATCCTCCACGAAAAACGGTGGATTCTGATTCTGCGAATCTTAAAAAGTGGAGGAAATTTCTAAAATGAACGGGAAAATGAAGAGAAAAGGTAAATTGAAGAGGGGAGCCCGGTCTTTCGCGGCGATCCTGATCGCGGGGCTTTTTCTCGTGCCCGCGGCCTTCGGGGAGGAGGTCCAAGTCCCGGAGGTCAAGGTTACCTATACCAGGGACGAACAGGACCCGGCGAAGATCCCCGGAAACGTCACGGTGATCGACAGGGAGACGATCGACAAATCGGGCGCCACAAGCGTCCCGGAGCTTTTAAAGCGGGAGGCGGGGATCAACTTCCACAGCGTCTCCGGCGTTGAGACGATGGTTGGTATGGACATGAGGGGATACGCCAGGGGGTATGACACGCTGATAATGGTAAACGGCGTCAGGGTGACGCCCTCCGATCTGTCAACCGTAGATTTCAACCTGATTCCGCTGGAGGCGGTCGAGAAGATCGAGATCGTCAGGGGGCCCGGCTCCTCCCTATGGGGAAACAACGCGGTCTCAGGCGTGGTCAACATCATAACGAGGAGGGACTTCGAGGGGCTGTTTTTGAAGACGGGATACAAGTTCGGCTCCTGGGGAAACCACGAGGGAGTGATGAGCGCCGGCTATTCCAACGATACAGGGAGGCTTTTTCTCTCCGTTGACCGGAAGCACGCCGACGGAGAGCGCTACAATAAGTTCTACAGCTTTAACAGCAGCTATTATGACTCCCTCAACTTCACCCTCTCCGGGGCACTCACCCCCACGGAGATATTCGAGCTGACGGTCGACCTCGGCTACGACAAGAGCGAATATGGCTTCCCGGGCCCGTCTTACGATGCCGCGCGAAGCGTATTCGGCGAAGACTATTCCGACTCCCTCGACAGGGGGAAGGGGGAGAGCTTCTACATCAACACCGGCGTGAAGCTGGATTTCGACGACTACGGAAGGGTCATGTTGAACTACACCTTCAGAAACAGCAACGGCTGGCTCTATCAGCCGGACCCGCCCCACGACTACATGCAGACCTACAGCTATCTGACCGAGCATGGGATCTCCGGCAAGTATGTGCTGGATCTCGATTTCGATGAGGTGGATAACCGCCTTATGGCGGGCGTGGACTATCTCCACTCCGAATACGAGCTTTCGTTTGCCGGCTTCTGGCTCTGGGACTGGCCGCCGTGGACGCCCATGGGGCTTTCGATTACACAGAGGGATACGGAGTCGGTCAGGGAATCGATCGGGTACTACCTCTACGACGAGCTGACCCTCTTCGACAGGTTGGTTCTGAGCGTGGGCTACCGGTACGAGGGGATGAAGATGCGCTATGATTGGCAGAACATCGACATGGACGACCACCCGTTTTTCACCCCCCTTGCGATTACGAAGAGGGGTGGGAACGTAGAATACAGCGAAAAGGCGGTGGAGGCGGGCCTGACCTATATGTACGGCGAGGGAAACAAAATCTACTTCAGCTACGCCCAGGGGTTCAGGCTTCCATTGATCGACGAGATCATCGATTACAACGGCATAAACATCGATCTTAAGCCGGAGAAGGCCGTAAGCTACGAGTTGGGGGCGCTGCACCACTTCACCCCGGACATCTACGCCTCCCTCGATCTCTACTGGATGAACATCAAAAACGAGATCTACGTAGACCCCACGGCCTTTGGCGCCGGCAGGGTCAGCAACGTGAACTTCCCGAAGACGGTGCACAGGGGACTGGAGCTCAAGGTTGTGGCAAAGCCCGTGGACTGGCTTAGCCTCTATACCGCCTGGGCCTTTCAGGACGCCTATTTTGACACATGGGACTTGAAGGGGAAAACCCTGCCCTACGTCCCGAAGCACACCGTAAACTTCGGCTTTGGCGTCGATTACGAGGGATTTGCCTACAACATGGACTGCAGGTACGCCAGCAAGAGGATCAGGGACGGGGATTACAACAACATCCAAAAGAGACTCGATAACTCCTTCGTCATGGATATGAGGGTCGGGTACACGTACACCATCAAGGACAAGTACGACGTCGAGGTCTTCACGGGGGTCAATAACGTCACCGGTGAATACCACTCCGACTTCGGAGGATACACAGATCCATTTGGTTCTGTCTTCGACGGGTACTTCGACAGGCCCCTCTCCGGGAGGTACTTCTACGGCGGGATAAACTTCAGCTTTTAGCGGGAGGCCAAACCTTTAATAACTTTTTAACAAATTTTAACCACGGGGACCCCGCACGGTCGGGGCCCTTTTTGTTTATTTATTATCCCATGGAGCGTTGACAAAAGATTACGGAAGTGGTAGATAGAAAACAGCGCTGTCCGGGAACGTTTATGTGGAGAGGGTGTCATACTATCTGTCATACTGGCGGCGGCGGATTTTTTCAAATTTTTTTGTGAGAAGATACGTGGAAAAGTTGAAGACGGGCGTTCTTTTCGGCGGGAGGTCGGGCGAGCACGAGGTGTCGCTGGTGTCGGCCACATCGGTCATCGGCGCCCTCGTAGCCTCCGGCTTCGAGGTAGTACCAATCGGTATATCCAAGGAGGGGCGGTGGTACACCGGGGACGGGGTCATGGATTTCCTAAAAGGAAAGGAGTCTTTCGGAGAGGTCCACCCAGCGGTCCTCCTCCCGGACGCGGAGGGGGGGCTTTTAAGGTGGAACGAGGGGAGGGAAGAGGTGATGCTGGACGTGGCCTTTCCCGTTCTCCACGGGCCCTTCGGAGAGGACGGGACGGTACAGGGGCTTCTGGAGCTGAGCGGGGTCCCGTACGTGGGGTGCGGCGTCCTGGCCTCCTCCCTTGCGATGGACAAGGCCGTCTCCAAGGAGCTTTTCAAGGCGAGGGGGCTGAACGTCGCCGACTGCGTCTGGTTTTCGTCCGGGAGGTGGGAGAACGATGAGGACTCCGTTGTAAGGGAGATAGAGGATAAAATAGGCTACCCCGTCTTCGTCAAGCCGGCGAATATGGGATCTTCCGTGGGGGTCTTCAAGGTTCACGACAGAAATGAGCTCTCGGACGCCGTCCCCGCGGCGGCGGAATACGACAGGAAGTTGATCGTCGAGGCGGGAATTGCCGACGCCATGGAGATCGAGGTCTCGATCCTCGGAAACGACGACCCGACAGCCTCCGTCCCGGGGGAGATCATCCCGTCAAACGAGTTCTACGACTACGACGCGAAATACGTGGACGGAAAATCGAAGGAGAAGATCCCGGCCGATCTGCCGGAGGGTGTGTCGAAGAAGGTCAGGGAGATGGCGATCGAGGCGTTCAAGGCCGTTGACGGAGCGGGGCTCGCCCGGGTCGACTTTCTGGTGACGAGAAAAAATCACGAGATATTCTTGAACGAGATAAACACCATGCCCGGCTTCACGTCGATCTCCATGTACCCGAAGCTCTGGGAGGCGACCGGTATTCCGTACACCGAGCTTGTGGGGAGGCTTGTCGAGCTCGCCCTTGAGCGGGGGGGGATGAAGGGGAAGCTCCTTACGTCTTACAAGCCTAAGGAGGACTGGTACAAATAGCCTTTCATATCAAAAAGGCAAAAGGGCAAAAAGGCCGATCTGTAAAAAAGGGGCGGACTTCAATCCACCCCTTCATTGTTTGATCTCAGATTAAATTTGCCTCGGCCCCCGGTCGCGGGCGGCGGCTTTTTTACCCCACCGTTGGCGAAATTCAACTCTTCCTCCCCACCGAACTAATTACGTCTCAAAGAAGGAGGAAAAGGAAAAGCGCTCTACCCTTCAAGCCGGCCGCACAACAATCGCGTGAGCCGTTCTATTTCCTCTTGTTCCCCCAGATGCACATGTAGGGGTAGTAATAGACCCAGTAGCCCGGGGGTAGATTCGAGAAGTCGTAGTATTTTCTGGTCTCCCTGTATCCGAACTCCTTGCTGTTGCCGTGCTTTTTCTTGTCATCGGGGATGTACATCGACTTTCTCAGGTTGCTGTATTTGCCGCTAAAGGACGACCCCTCTCTATCCAGCTGGGGCTTGGATCCCGACCCGTCGCCCCAGACGTTCCAGCCCGAATCCGGCTTTTCACCCTCCTTGCTCCCCCAGATACACATGTAGGGGTAGTAATAGACCCAGTAGCCCGGGGGTAGATTCGAGAAGTCGTAGTATTCCCTGGTCTCCCTGTATCCGAACTCCTTGCTGTTGCCGTGTTTTTTCTTGTCATCGGGGATGTACATCGACTTTCTCAGGTTGCTGTATTTCCCGTTAAAGGACGCCCCCTCTCTATCCAGCTGGGGCTCGGATCCCGACCCGTCGCCCCAGACGTTCCAGCCCGAATCCGGCTTTTCACCTTCCTTGCTCCCCCAGATGCACATGTAGGGGTAGTAATAGACCCAGTAGCCCGGGGGGAGATTCGAGAAGTCGTAGTATTCCCTGGTCTCCCTGTATCCGAACTCCTTGCTGTTGCCGTGTTTTTTCCTGTCGTCAGGGATGTACATCGACTTTCTCAGGTTGCTGTATTTGCCGTTAAAGGACGCCCCTTCTCTATCCAGCTGGGGCTCGGACCCCGACCCGTCGTCCCAGACGTTCCAGCCCGAATCCGGCTTTTCGCCTTCCTTGCTCCCCCAGATATACATGTAGGGGTAGTAATAGACCCAATAGCCCGGGGGGAGGTTTCTGAATTCGTAATAATTTTCCGTCTCCCTGTATCCGAACTCCTTGCTCTTGCCGTGTTTTTCCTCGTCCTTGGGCACGAAAAGGGCCTCCCTTATGTTCCCGTACTTTCCGCTGAAGGAGGCTTTTCTCTCGTCATTGTGGCCCGGCTTTTGCACCCTTCCCCATATGTACATGTATGGGTAGTAGTAAACCCAGTACCCGCTTGGAATTCCCGAAAAGGAGTAGTAGGTGCTGTTTGTCATGTAGCCGAATTCCTTGCTCGTCCCGTGCTTGTCTCTGTCGTCGGGGACGTACAGGGTCCTCTTCAGATTCCCGTATCTCCCGTTAAACGAGGCTCCTTCTTTGTTTATAGAAGGCTCATCGGGTGAGGAAGATCCCGACTCGCTCTCCCAGATGTACCAGTATGGAAACGAGTAGACCCAGTACCCCCTGGGGAGGTTGTAGTTTCCCCTGTAGGATGAAACCGTTCTGTACCCCCACTCATAAAGGTCCCTGAAGCTGTTTTTGTCATTAGGGGCGTAGATGGTCTTAAGGAGCCTGTTGTACTTGTTGTTGACGTTCGCCCTGTCTTCGTCGGTGGAGCCGGAGTCTTCGTCCCCGGTTTTGTTCTCCCAGATATACCAATAGGGATAGAGGTAGACCCAGTACCCCTTGGGGAGGTTGTAATTCCCCCTGTAGGAGGAGGTGGTTCTGTAACCGCCCTCGTAGAGATCCTTGTAGCTGTACCTGTCGTCCGGAACGTTGAGGGTCTTCAACAATCCCCTATACTTGCTGTCAATTGACGCCTTATCGTAGATAGGGCCTTCCTCGTCGGACGTCTTCTTCTTCCAGATGTACCAGCTCGGATAGACGTAGACCCAGTAGCCGTACTCGAGGTCTTTGTAGTCTTTGTATTTACGCCATTCTTTGTATCCCAGCTCGTAGAAATCGCCGTACTTGTTCCTGTCGTCCGGTACGTCTATGACGTTTGTAAGGTCCGAGTACTTGCCGTTGACCGACGCCTTTTCCACACCCGGCTGCGGCGAGGATGCTATGGGGCCGGGCAACGGGCACTCCTGAAATCCAAAGAGGAATAGAACAAGCACAAAGACCGTCCCAACTATCTTTTTATTCATGGTAGACCTCCCATTAAAAACTTAATATCATAACGCTGAAATGGGGATTAGATTTATCTATACGCTGTTGTCAAATCGTTACCTTTGGTTGCCCCAGATATACCAGTAGGGGTAAAGGTAGACCCAATATCCGGGGGGGAGGTTGTCGTATCCCTGGTAGTAGGAGCCGGTGTAGTATCCCTCCTCGTAGTATTCGCCGTAGCTCTCCCTCTCGTCGGGGAGGTAGAGGACATAGAGGAGGTTGTGGTATTTACCGTTTCCGGTCATCCTCGAGTCGGGGAGTCCGGCGTTAAGGTCGTATGTGGCGGTCCAGTTTCCCCCCATCCCGTTCGTATATATAGTGACGTAGAATGTCCCGCCGCCGCCGAGGTGGATCTTGTTTGTGGTCTTGAGCTTAATATTCCCCAGGACCTTCCTCTCGTCCCTCCCCTCTATCTTCACGTAAAAATCCCAGCCGTCCTTGGGGAAGGTGAAGGTCACCTCAACGAAATCGACGTCTCCGGCGTTGACGGTAAACGTCTGGAATTTGTTAGGGCCTGACAGGTAACCGCTCTCCGTTACGGCAAAGGCGCTTGTGCCCAATACGTTTGTGCTGAAAAATGCGGTGATTGCAAGGAAGAGAAGAGATTTAACAAAAAGTCTCAATGTGTTCATCTGCTATTTTCCTTTGATATTGGCTATTAAAACCAAAGGGGGTTGAGGCCCTTACCCCAACCCCCCTTTAACCGTCTATCTCCTGCTTCCCCAGATGTACCAGTTCGGATAGACATAGACCCAGTATCCGGGCGGGAGGTTTGTGTGTCCCTTCCATGACGAACCGTTCCAGTAGCCCCACTCGTAGAAGTTTCCGTAGCTGTTCTGGTCGGAGGGGACGTAGATTGTTCTTAGGAGGTTGTAATATTTTCCGTTTACGGACGCGGCTACCATGTCCGGGGATGTCGAAGGCGCCGGCATAGGTGCCGGAGCAGGAGTGACTCCTCCCGGAGCTCCCGGCTGGGGAGGCTGAACCTCGCCAGTGGGGGGCGTATCCGCCTTCTTTTTCTCAAGTCCGATTATGCCCAAGAGCTTATCGCACCCCGCCAAAGCGAGTGTGGAAATCAGGGCCACAGTGATAAGGAATAAAATAGTCTTTTTCATAAATCTCACCTCTATTGAAGTTATTTGTGGATATTCTATTTCATCTAAGATGCATATAAATTGGTTCTAAGGGATTTTGAGATCCTAAACGGTATTAAAGCTTTTAACGGTGGAAAATGATATTTTGTTCATATGATATTATATAACAATAAAAATTCGTTTATCCTTCGGTTTTTAACAAAAGCCGCTCTTTCCCCAACCCTCTATTTTTATTGGGCAAAAATCCCGACAGGTCAGTTAAATCTCATCAAGGATTTCTGCTATAAAAGTATTAACCTTATTGACCTCAACCCTCTATTTTTATTGGGCAAAAATCCCGACAGGTCAGTTAAATCTCATCAAGGATTTCTGCTGTAAAAGTATTAACCTTATTGACCTCAACTCCCTGTTTTTGTTGTAGCAAAAATCCCGACGGGTCAGTTAAATCTCATCAAGGGTTTCTGCTGTAAAAGTATTAACCTTATTGATCTCAACTCCCTGTTTTTGTTGTAGCAAAAATCCCGACGGGTCAATCGAATTTTTCAAAAAGGTCTCTATTGCCAATGGTATCGGCCCGACCCCCCCGCCGCTCTCGAATCAGCCGTCCATCTCAAAAGCGAAAAAAAACAGATGAGGAAAATTTGCCCTTATATTTAGAGGCGCAACAAACGAAAAAACGTAGAATTTAAGGGCGGTTAACTATTCTGTCATCTCCTTTTTCATGATCTTGCCGTCGGCCGTCTTCATGAGTTCCTTAAGAAACTCCACCTCGGCGGGCACCTTGTAACTTGCGAGGTTGTTTTTACAGTACTTGATTATATCTTCTCCGGTAATGATCTTTCCCTCCTCGAGAACCAGGTAAACCTTGACCGCCTCCCCTTTTAGCTTGTCCGGGATGCCGACCGCCGCCGCGTCGACAATCAGGTGGTGGCGCAGGAGGACCTCCTCGATCTCCCTCGGGTATATCCTGTTTTCTCCGCTGAAGATGATGTCCTTTTTCCTGTCGACGAGGGTAAAGAAGCCCTCATCATCCATGACGGCGATATCGCCTGTGTAGAACATGCCGTTTTTAAAGGAATCCAGCGTCTCATGGGGCATATCCCAATATGCATTCATCAACTGCGGTCCCTTTATTATCAGCTCCCCCGGATTTCCGGCGTCCAGCTCCTTTCCCGTATTGATGTCTACTATCCTCGCGTCCGTATCCGGAAGCGGAAGCCCTATTGTACCCATCCTTTCGGTACCCCCCAATGGATTGATATGGGTGAGCCCAGAGGCCTCGGCGAGACCAAAGCCCTCGATTACCTTTATCCCCGTCATTGATGTAAATTTTTCTTGAACCTCACGGCTCAGCGGGGCCGAGGCGGACATGGACAGCTTGATGGATGAAAAATCGTAGCTGTAAAACGACAGGTAGTGTATTATCGATCTGTACATCGACGGGATGGCCGGAAAGAATGTGGGACTGAAATCCTTGGCGAGATTGACGATCTTCTTTGCCGTAAAGCGGTTGAGAACGAGTATGGTGGCGCCGACCCTCACCGGGAAGTCGAGGGCCATGGTCATCCCGTAAAGGTGACTGTACGGTGCGGCGGCGATTACCCTGTCTTTTTTCCCGATGATGTTTTTAAACCACAGGTATACCTGTTCCACGTTCGAAGAGATGTTGCCGTGGGTCAATACGGCCCCCTTGGAGATCCCCGTTGTGCCGCCGGTGTATTGAATGACGGCGTTGTTTTCGAGATCTATCTTGACGTTTGGGGGTGTGGACGGACTCCTTCTGATGAGGCTCCAGAAGGAGAGGATATCCCCTGTGAACTTGACATCACGGTAGTAACCCGATATGCGGGCGAGAAATTCCTTGTATATTTTACGTTTGAAGGGGAAAAACTGGCGCAAGTCTGTCAGGATGAGCTTGATTCCCGTTCTCTCCTTGATGCTTTGCAGACGATCGATGTTGATCTTCAGGCTGATTATCATCCCTGCCCTGGAGTTTGTGACTATATGCTCTATCTCACGCTTGGATGAATCGGAGTTGATGTTTACGACAACACCGCCCGCCTTTAATATGCCGTAGTATGATATGATCGTCTGTGGAAGGTTGGGAAGCATGATCGCTATCCTGTCTCCCCGCATGACCCCCATCGAGATAAGGGCGTTGGCGAAGGAGTTGGAATACTCGTCCACGTCACGATAGGTGATCTTCTTGCCCTTGAAGATAACGGCGGCATGATTGGGATTTTCCTCGGTGGATCTTCTCAGATTGTCAACTACGCTGCTTTTCAGCTCTCCCAGTGACTTTGGAATTTCTTCGTCGTAGGAATTAAGCCAAGGTTTTTTCATCCTGAACACCCTTTGTCCTTTGAATAGTAATAGCTGTCTGCAACTCTCTCTTTTCGAGTAAAAAAATATTTATTGAGATGTTTTTTGAGGATCAATTAAACACATTAACGTCATTGTAGACAGGGCAAAGAATTTCTCGTTTCTTCTGAATTATGAGAAGAACTCTCTCATATTTCACTTTAACCTCGACATGATATTCGTGTTTGAATGGAGGAGAAGCTTTAAGTCAATGTTGTATTATATATCATATCTTTTCCGATATAATTTTATTTAAAGTAGCTGAATTATGCAAGGAAAAAAGGATTGTTGTGGATACTTGATTCGTTTAATTTGTTTTTCAAGATAGGTATTCGTGGAAAGGGGATGGGTTTTGTCTTTCGATGCCGAATTCCCGTATCTTTATTATTATGGCCTGAATGCTTGGATTAAATTTTAGTAACCGCCTATTTCGCTCGAAACAAAATTTATCTTGAAATAACTCCCTGTTTGTTATATAAAAAAAGGACGTTATTTTTCTGGAAGTATAGACTGTTTATGGGACTGATCTCCCTATGCCATCCCGACGAAAAAAAGTCGTGCGGGGCGTGCTGCGGCCTTTATAACTGGGAGGACAACTCCAGAGAGACCCTGACCAAGCTGATGGGTAAAAGGAGAGAGGCCTACCTCAAGGCGGGGGGCGGCTGCGGAGTGGGTAGGGAGGGCGTCGATTTGGACATCATGGCAAGGGAGCTCGACAAGATAGACACTCCGAGGGTCCTCTTTGACGTGATCCACAACTGCCCCTTCGTCGGCTTTGTCGATGACGGAGGCAACAGGGTGGGGTGCATGATACATCCCGTAAACAACGGAGGCGTAGAGCTCAGGGACGTCTCCTTCTACGGAGCCGAGCTGTGCAGCGGGCATGAATGCCCGAGCTACAGGGTTTTAACCGAGAGGGAGGTGAGGGCGGTCTCCGCCGTCATCGATGACTGGTATTTGTACGGACTGGTGATAACGGACATCGACCTCGTAAAGGAGTTCTTTACCATAACGGCAAACAGGATCGGGGAGGAGATAGACCCCGGGAGGCTCGATCGTCCGGCGGTTAAGGAAGCCTGCCTCAATTTCTTTCGATTGAAGGAGACGTGGCCCTTCTCTAACGGCCGCGGGAGGTTCGGGAAATACTCCTTTTCCGAGGCGGAGTACAGAATAGAGAGGGAGGTGGCAAAGGGAGGACTCAACATCTCCCAGTCCCCTTACTTCAAGATTTTTTTGAGCCTCGCCACGGATTTCAAGACAGAGGGGGAGGCGAAGGAGGCCGATCGAATTGTCGACGGCATCCTCACGGACTTCATCCGCGCCTACAGGGAGGCGCCCCTCAAGGTAGATTCCGGTGAGGCTCCCCTCTCCGCCGGGGGGGGTGGGGGAAGGTCCCGATAATATTCAGGGGAGATAAGAACACTGCAATATGCTGGCGGTCATTCAGCGGACATCGGAGGCAAAGGTTACTGTTAAGGGCAAGACGGTCGGGGAGATCGGCAGGGGTCTCCTGGTCCTCCTCGGCGTGGAGAGGGGAGATACGGCGGGTGACGCCGATTATCTCCTGGACAAGATCATAAATTTAAGGATATTCGAGGACGGGGACTTAAAGATGAACCTGTCGCTCATAGACGTCAAAGGGGAGCTTCTGGTGGTGTCTCAGTTTACGCTCCTGGGCGATGTGAGGAAGGGAAGGAGGCCGTCGTTTGTCAACGCGGAAGAGCCCGGGAGGGCAAAGGATCTCTACGAGTACTTCATCGGAGAGGCGAAGGGAAGGGGGGTCGAGTCGTCGGGGGGGGTGTTTCAAGCGATGATGGACGTATCGCTGATAAACGACGGGCCGGTGACGCTGATCGTGGACAGCAGGAAGAGGTTTTAGGAAGATGACCGAAGGGAAGATGGACTCAGATATCGAAAAGAGCTACGTCGAACAGAACTACGTTATTTCCATAAACAAGGAGGGGGAGTGGTTTTATAACGGCGCCGAGATAATTCACCCGAAGGTGCTCAGGATATTTAACGATGCCCTGGCGAGGGATGAAAACGGGGTCTACTATCTGACGGTCGAGGGGGATTACGCGACGGTTGTGGTCGAGGACGCCCCGTTCGTTGTAAAGAGGATCTCCCCGGTCTTTGACGGGGATGATGTTACAGGCTTTGTGGGGAAATTGTCCGATGATACGTACGAGCCGATAGACCTCAGGACGGTAGAGATAGATGAGAGAAACGTCCCGTATTGTGCGGTCAAGAGGGGCGAGGAAAAGAGGGGGAGGCTTACGGCCCGTTTTTCCACTATTGCCTATTATACGCTCGCAAGCTACATAGACTACGATGAGGCGGGGGACTCGTACTTTATCATCCTGAAATCGAAGCGATTCGATATACCTTATTTCGGCGGGGATTGAGCTATGAAGGGGGACCTGAAAGGCTTCTTGAGGAAGGAAGTGGAGATAGTCGCCCACGGCGTCGTCTACAGGGGCGTTTTGATAGAGGTGGGCGAGGAGGAGGTGCTCCTCAAGTCCGAAGCGAGGTGGGTTACCCTGTTGACCTTAGATGTAATGGAGATCAGGGAGCCAGGGAAACATGACAAAGGACTGTATAAAATGATAGATAAGGATTTCTTTAAAATTGATGAATAGGAGTAATTATTAATGAATGAAACATCATTTTTGTTGTTTAATATCGCATCGTCGATATGCCTTGTCTTTGCGCTCCTCTTCATAATATTGTACTTTCTTTCCGAAAGGGAGAAAGATTTTGCCCTGTTTTCGATCTTCACCTTGGTTGTCGCCGCTCAGCAATTTATCCTCAACCGCTCGGTTGTCTTTCAATATGTAATCGCGCTCTTTTTCTTGTCCGTCTCTTTCTATTCGCTCTTTCTTATATTGAAAGGGATGAAGAGGAGGAGACAAGTCTATTATCTCTATTTCACTGGGAGTCTGTTCCTGTTTATTCTGGGGGGCCTTGACCTGATAAAGGGAGGGGATTACGTCTATGGAGGCATGAAAAGCCTCACCCCCGTCGGATCGATCGTATGGGCGGTAATCGGGGCGTCCGTTGTGCTCAATTACATCCACAAGAGGCGTATACCGGCAAGGGATAAGATGGTCTATATCGTTGACGCGAAAAGGGATGTCGAGGATAAGGGGACGCTCGATATAACCGATCCCCTGACCGGCCTCTACACGATGGAGTTCTTTGAGGAGTGCATAGAGGAGGAGGTAAAGGACTCTCTGAAGATGAACAGGTCCCTTTCCCTCATAGTTGCGGACGTCGATAAATTTGACAATGTCGTCGAGGCCTATGGAAAGTCGATCTCCGATCGAATCCTCGCGGAGATATCGGTTATTATAAAGAGCAGCATAAAGGGGCGCGATCTCCCCGCCCGTTACGGAAAAAGCCTGTTTGCCGTTATCCTTCCGAACACGAAGCTCATCGGGGCCTGGGAGGTGGGGGAGAGGATGGCAAAGAATGTGGGCGAGGTGCAGTTTGTCATCGGGGGAAAGCCGGACGTGTTTGTAACCATGTCGTTGGGCGTTACGGAGCTTCGGGGTTCGGATATGGTCGAGGACTTCGTGAAGAGGGCCGTCGACGCCCTCGAATCGGCGAGGGCCGGCGGCGGCAATGTCGTCAACGCCGTGAAATAGATAGACTACGTTTTGGGATAGTTGGGCCGACCCGACTGTTTGGCGTGAAATGGATTGAACGGATTGAACGGCGGATGTAAAAAACTATTTAAGGCTGTTTACAGGAGGTGGGTGGGGTTGGCGGTTTTTAACAGGTCTGTGGATCTGTGACCCGCCTAAATGAGGTCGAGGAGTGTTGGCGTTGCCGGACGGTCACACCGTTTTCACGGAAAGCCGTTTAATATTAGGGAATTATAAACGATTTTCCACCAAATTAGTTAGATAAGAAACTACAATTTCGAATATATCATCATTATAACGGTTATTATA